>JBKGYK010000009.1:0-55084 GCA_046546095.1 Bacteroidales bacterium | reverse complement strand
AGGCTGTCAAAGAATCACAATTTTTCTTGAATTTTGCTCACCTGCTTTAAGAATATAGACGCCGGGGTTCAGGTGTTGCTTGTAGCGAATCACTCCTGTGGCACGTTTTACAGGAAAAATTACGATGCGTTCACCATTGGAATTATACAGGGTGAATTTTTCCGGAACATCACCGTTTGTCAGGGCATAATTTATGCTAAATCCGTTTTCAGCCGGGTTTGGATACACAACAAAGTGTACATCTTTTTTTTCTCCGGGAATCATTAATGTATCACTCACAGCTTTTGATATCAGGTTGCCTTCTTCATCATACTCAAATGTCAAATCATACGCATTTTCATAATTCTCTGACATCAGGCGGCCTTGCGTATCGTAAGTATAAGTTATTACTGACTGGGCCGTGGCGTCAGTCCCACAAGCAAAAACAAGGAGCAGCGTTGCAATTAGTGCACTGAATTTTACATGACTGAGGCGATTATCCATGAGTTTTTTATTTTTTATGTTCAGTTTCATTGTGTTCATATTTGATAATATTACATGTCACAGGAATAGTTTTGCTGGCTGCCAAAGGAATTAAGGCCTAAACCAAAATATTTGTTTCCGCTGATTGGCTTGCGGGAATCTTCCAGGTAATCTCCTATGGCTTCCAGGCTGTTGTTGAATGGCACAAATTGCCAGAATGCATCGCCGAATTCCCCTTCGGCAATGTTTTCTGCGGCCTTGTAGCCACTTATAGGAAGCGCGATGGCATCAGGCAACAGATCAGATACCGGATGATTTGTAAATTCTTCGTATGTATCTGATGCGGCAGAGCCCAGGATATCCCAATTGTTTGTCCGGTAGGGCAGGTCTTCAGCGTACGGATCTGCAGTTCCGCCGGCTACATCATAATCATTGTCAACAGAAGGATCCAGATCACCTGCATTGACGGTTTCTTCCTGATCATCCAGCCCCAGCGGGTCAATGCCTTTTACCGGGTTGTTGGAAGCATAAAGGTAAGGATTGGTGCCGGTTACTATGCCCAGCGGATCGGGTTGGAGATAACGTCCCTGCCTGGCGCTGTAAACTCTGAAACCGGTTTGTGTATAATTATCATCCAACCTGATTCCACCAAAAGCGCCCAGAAATGTAAAACGGTTGTCAATGCTTTCCTGTTTGCCTATGATCTCGCCTGTAGCGCTGTATGCATAAGCATTTGCAATGTCCCCGTTCTCATTGGTGATTGCCAGCGTGTGTCCGTGCCGGTTGAAATGGTAAAAGTACGTCTCCCCGGATGCCAACCGGCATGCAACAAGACGTTTGGCTTTATAAATATAGTATTTTTCCACATCCCCCTGATCGTTGGTTTCAAACAACAAGCGCCCTTTGTGGTCGTAATGCAAATTGCGAACGACACCATTTTGGGTGATTTTTGCAGGATAGCGCATTGCATTGTAGCTGATGCTTGTGTGTTTATCACCATGAGTCATGGAAAGCAGCAGGTTATCGTATGAATATTCAGCGGTCATTATCGGATCGTTGCCTTTATAGACACCAATCAGATTTCGATCATCATCATAGGCAAAAAACCAGTCACTGTAGCCATTATCCTGGATTTGATTCAGCTTGTTTCCATAAAGGTTAAGCATGGGTTCCGGAAAATCCGTAATTTCAGGAATTTCTTTGCGTTGCATACTTATAATGATGCCACTTTGTATTTCCACCGTTTCGCCGGCAATAGTGCTATCCGAATTTTCATGTGTGATGCCGGTGAGCGTGTTGTCGTTGTTGTATTGATAGTTTGATTGCAATCCATTGCTGATGCTTTCTGATAACAGCATGCCTGCAGGATCAAAATCATACCCTATGGACACCTCATCCCAGTCAATCTGGGTAATTCTGTTTCGCTCATCCGTTGTATTGTTGACATTAAATCCATCAGGATATTGCACTGAGACCACATTCCCATTCCCGTCGTGAGTAAAATTCACAGTTTTTCCGTCGGGATATGTGATGCCGGTAACAAACCCCCGTGAGTTTCTGGCATAAGTTGTTGTCCCGCTTGAATCGGTCATGCTTGCAATATGAGCGTTGCTGTCATAAGCAAACGATGCAATGAGGTTACCATCCAGATGTCTTTCCGACACATTACCATTGCTGTTGTATGAAATTTCGAGCAATTGATTTCTGGCATTGGTGGATGATATCAACCTGTTTTGTTCATCGTATGCAAGTTGTCTGCTTTTGCCTTCAGCATCGGTAATGCTTTCAAGCTTTTGATGGCTGTTGTAATCAAACGCCGTGACATTGCCTTTTTTGTCTGTAACTTTTGTCAGCAATCCATGTTGATTGTAGTCATAAGAAACGCTTCCCTCAGCATCTTCAATGCTCGTAAGTTGGCCCTTGTGATTGTATTCGAGATTCTTTTGCGCTCCAAAAGGCGTTTCAAAAAAGCTGATAAAGCCGGCATCATCGTAATTCCACGAAGCAGAATACCCTTCAGGCCAGTTTTTTTGCAACACCCTGTGTGAGGCATCGCGCACCACGGTTGTGCTGTTGCCGTTTTCATCTGTCATGCCGTTTTGTGAGCAGCAATCGTAGGAAAAGGATTGTGTGCTTCCATCGGGCAGAGTGATGCTTACCATGCGGCCGTTGTTGTCAAATTCCATGTCATACACATTGCCGTTAAAATCACTGTACGATACAGGTGTTAAGCCCTGTGCATCAAAAACAATCTGCATGAGGTTGCCATCGGGATCTGTGAAGCCTTCAAGGTTTCCGTATGCATCGTATCCAAAACCCCAGGTATTTCCCTCCGGTGTTGTAAAAGAAGCCAGGGCACCGTTGGCATTGTAGCCATAGGCAACTTGTTCTCCACCGGGAATTTCCACACTTGTTGCCTGGTTGTAGGCATTATAAGTTTTGGTAAAAAGCGGGTCATCGTTGGCATCAAGCTCCTGAATCAGGTTGTGCTGATCGTCGTACAAAAATTTCCGTGCTGCTTGGTTATTTTTACGGATTTCCGTGAGATTACTGGCCGTATCCCATGAAAATGCAAGGAAAGAACCATTATCAAGATGGAGGGAATCCAAATGACCACTGCCATCATAAAAATATTCTGTCAATTCATTCTCTTCATTATTGACGGATTCTATTTTTGCGGTTTGTGTGTTGATTGTCATGGTTTTCACTTTCCCGTCGGGATAGGCAAATGTGTTCAGCAGATGGACGGAGTCCAAAGCGGAAGAAAACAGTTCTGTCTCTCTGCTTTCAGGATCAATTACACGGGTGAGAAAACCTGTGGTGTCTGTGCTTGTGCTATCTGTATTGTAATGGTATACAAAGTCGGTTTGCTTTCCTTCGGTGTTGATGGAAGTGATGTTTCCGACGCTGTCATAGGTATAGCTTGTCATCAGTCCGGCAAAATCCACGGAACTGATCAATTGCTTGTTGGTATTATAGGCAAATTGAGCTGTGCGCCCGTCCGGAGCTACCAAGGAATCACACAATAAATCATCGTCGTAAGTTATGTTGTATTCTCTCCCGGCTGCATCGGTGATCATCACGGGCAAGTCGTTTGCATCGTATGAAACCAACAATTGTTTACCATAAGCATCCTCGATGGAATGCAATCGAAAATTCCCGTTTTCTGCGGGTTCAAAATCCAGCAACCGGTAAGCCTCCCCTTTTTCAAGCTGCCATGTGTCACCTGTCCAGTAAAGCCTGATATTTTCATTATTCATGCAGGGCAAGACAAATGGAGCAGCTGTTGTATCCACAGCATCACCAGCAGTAAAAACAAATTGAGCGCCGGTACCGCTGGTTATTAAAACGGCACTGTCAAGCTGAACCAGTTCATATTCGTACTCAAAGCGGCGGTGTTTGCCAAACATGCGGCTTATGGTATCGGATGCTCTGTTGAAATTAAAGGCGAGGTGAACAGTCGGGCCTAAGCCTTTTTTGGTGAATATCACATCTCTGAAAAAGGGTTTCATATTGAGCGGGCTGACAAACCATGATGGCATCCCCATAAAGCTACACGAACCCGGCTGGCTGTTGAGCAAAAGATCATTTGATCCTGTTGTCTGGTCAGGCAGACCGTTGTCCAATTCATCTTTGAGCAAATCATACGAATCCGAATTCATTAATTCATCCAGGCTCGAAAATGAACCGGAAGCCATCAGGTTTGCAACCATATCCATATTTTCAGGAGAAACAGGCAGATCGGCAATTTCATCCGGTGGCTGAACGGTATGGTTTATTGCCTCAGAAAGGCTGCGCCGGGCAAAACCATCTGTAAAGCCGGCGTACACATAATTTCCTGCAATTTTTACGGAGCTGACACTGGCACTTCCCAGGGAATCCGGAGCCCCGGAAAAGCGAAACCAGGTATCTCCATAATCCAGTGAATAATAAATATAGCCCAGATGTTCAGCGTTGACGGCAAACCAATATGGTGATCTGGTATCCACCAGGTTTGGCGCCAGGTAGCTGGAATCATGTAGATACCAGCCATCAGGCTCCATCCATACATCCGTATCATAAAAATAGGCATCATATTGTTGTTGTGTCCATTCGCCTGCAGTAAAATTGAATTCATACCTGATATCGTTATAAATTATGAACAGTCCTTCCGCTGTGGAATTCAATGCAGCGTAATTTTCAGGATCAAGGCTGTCTCCTATTGGCAAGCCTGTATTGCGCTTATCCCATGTGTTTCCACCATCCGAAGACCTAAAAAAACCAACTTCTCCAATGTAGGCGCAAATATTTCCGTCATGTTCTGTAAGCAAATTACAATTTGCAATGTTTGCCTGATAGGTGATGCCTTCGGTATCCACAGTAAGGGGTTGAAATGAATTGCCATCATCTGTTGACCTGTACAAAGGGCTTTCCATCGTTGAAGTCCAGTTCACAATGGCATATATGGCAGTATCGCTAAGCAATATATCCTGGGGAAGCGTTGTCAGGTAATAATTCAGTTGGGTCCATGTTTGTGCATAATCCGTTGAGAGGAACAATCCGGTTTGACCGTTGTATGTACCACTGGCAAGCACTTTGTTGTCCATAACCTCAAAATTTTTGACATGAGAAAAACCGGGCACTATATCCCAGCTTGATCCATGTGTATCGGAGTACAGAAAGGCATTGGCACCGCCTGTATATTCAATCGCGTACCAGGTATCATCAATGGTTTCGAGGTTCACAATTCTCGAACGGTTGCTGATGATTTCCCATTGGGCAAAAGCATGAAGCGATGACAGGCAGAAAAAAACCATTAAGAAGCAAGCACATTTCTGGGAAAAGATTTTCATTTTTTCAGGATTTTGTTTCAAAAGATAGAGATAAAAACAATATACTCCTCCAATTATTATACATATCCAAACTAAATTCAACTGTAACAGGTAATAAATCATGAGCTACTATATTTTCGCAAACCAATTCAAATTGCATATTTCACAGGATTACCAGAGTACTAAAAATCAAAAAGTCAGGATTTTCAAAAACGCCCACAATATTCAATCGGTAAACACATCATGAATCCGGGGATTTTATGGTATTTTTGTGTTTATTATTTGTAATAAGAAAAGCCTATATTCATCATGATGAGTCGTACATTTTTGTACTTTTAAAACTTTAACCAAAGTTTAATATTTTTTCATGCAGCGCCTGAAAAGGGCAAAGCGTTTAGATAAAAAATATGGCCTTCTCAGATATTGAATCACATATAATAGAAGCATGTAAGCGTAAAGAAAAAGCGGCACAGAAGGAGCTTTACGAACATTATGTTTCATATGTGTATGGCATTGCACTGCGATATGCGAAGAACACGCAGGATGCTGAAGATCTGATGCAGGATGCTTTTGTAAAGATTTTAAAAAATATCAAACGCTATCAGGATTATGGAAGCTTCACGGGATGGTTAACACGCATTGCCATCAATACAGCCATCAGTTATTACAGGAAAAAAGCAAGGCAAATGACCAGTCCGGACAGTGAGGCTGTAGGCAGAGAGGCAGATGAACCATTTTACGTTGACAATTATGTGTTTGCCAAAGACATTGTTGATGCCATCAAAAGTCTTCCAGATGGTTACCGTTTGGTTTTTAATTTATATGCTGTTGAAGGTTATGATCACAATGAGATCAGTAAAATGCTTGATATTGCCCCGAGCTCGAGCCGTTCACAGTATTTCAGGGCAAGGAAAATGTTACAAAAGAAACTGGAAGGCACATACCAGCGAGTCTGATATTACATGACGGATAAAAAGAACATACAGGAAGTCTTGAATGACTATCAACCGACACCGCCGAAAGGTGGCTGGGAGAAAGTGCAATCCCGCATGGCATCTCAATCCGGTAAGGATGTGGATGATGTTTTATCCGATTTTCAGGCAAAACCGGGCGGCAATCACTGGAAAGCCATAAACAAGAGGTTGGTATTAGACAGATTCCTTACTTTCAGATCAGGACATTTTAATATTTTCTACCTTGCTGTGGTTTTATTGATTATATCGGGCAGTGTGGTCATGTCTCTTAATCAGGAAGAAGAAAAGCAATACAATCCGGAAGATATATTTCTTTCTGATGATGTGGCCGAAAAACCTGGCAGAACAGAACTTCAATCTGCAGGGAACAAAACAGCAAAGAACAGCAGTTCAGGTAATTCATCACCTGTTTCCAAAAAAATCACACACATTCCCCAGACACAAGACAGGCAGGCATCTCCCACCGAAAACATAAACAGTCCTTCCTCAGGCAACAATACAGCAAGAGGTGCGGCTACGGATAAGCATGCTTCATCAAAAAACAAAAAGCCCGGCAGCAATCCTGTCGGCAAAGCTCCGGCAAATCCTCAGGCGCAGGAGGAAAACATCGAATCTTCTCATACAAACAATGATATTGTATACATGCCACGTTTGGATATGATTGCACTGACAAAATCTTTACTCGCAGTGCAAAATCAACTGGAATTCAACGTTTCGGATACACTGGGCTACAATTACAGGGATGAGCCTATCGTTAAAGAATCTCCGAAGACCGGGATCAGTCTTTCATATGCCGGCATGTATCACACCAACATCTGGGAACACACCGGTGATGGTGATTTGCTTATACCCAGCTCCGATGTAACCCAAAGGATGAATGAAAATGAAAGTGCTGTTTATTCTCACGGACTGGATCTGAATTTTCATTATCTGGAAGATCATTTTGCCGCCTCAACCGGCATTGGCATACACCAGCTAAACTCAGATTTTAAAGGGGAAATACCGGTTACCATGGTTGATACTTCAGAGGAATATCAGTATTATGAAAATGGAGAATATCAGTATGACACCACCTGGTACCTCAATCTGGACACTTTGTTAATTACAGGGGACAGTGTATTTTCACCTTATATTGACTCAAGCTATAGCAGCTTCACGGATAGTAGTCTGGTACCAGTGTATGATACTACCAGGGAGATGAAATTGGTACAACAAAGCAACCGCATCCGATATGTCAACATACCATTGTGGGCGGGGTATCGCGAACAAGGAGGCAGATGGGAATATCAGGTTCAGGCAGGTATCATTGCAAGCATACCAACAGAGTATCAATATACCTGGTATGATCCGGAGACAGGTGAATATGTTTACAATTCAGAAGCTCCGTTCAGAAAAACGGTCTTCACCCTGGCAGCACGAACATACATTGCATTAAAAATCAATGAACACTGGATGCTTGGCATGGAACCCACCTATTATTACAGGCTGGGCTCCCTATTTGATGAATCATATGGCCTCAGCGCAGGGCAGCATATTTTCAGCCTTGGCCTGAGGATACAATATCAGTTCTGATGTATAAACTGAGCGGCATAGCATTTTGCATTTTTGGGCTTTTGGGTTCACAACTGATGGCTCAGGAATGCAATGCTTCCTTTTATTCAGAGCAAGACTCTTCCGACATCAACACTTTTCATTTTTACAACACCTCCAATTCTAACATCAATGCCGCGGCAGGTTATTTCTGGGATATGGATGACGGCACCACCTATCAGACTGAGAATGTCACTCACCAGTTTGCCACCCCCGGAACATGGAATGTCAGTCTGAGCATGCAGGTTCCAATCTGCACCGGCACCATAGAAGCAATTGCAGAGGGAGGCAATCCACCTTACAGTTTTGTATGGAGCAATGGCTACACAGAAGAATCCGACAGCCTGAGTATTCAGGACAGTCTTTGTCCCGGTAATTATCAGGTAAGCATAACAGACATGCTGGGAGACAGCATTGCAATAAGCATAGAGCTTGAGGATATGACCGGAGATATTCTTCAACTGGCCCTTACCTATGAGAATTGTTTGTCTGAATTTCCGGATTCATGCACAGGTAGTATAGATGCCAGTGTTAGTGGAGGCGCACCACCTTACACGTACAACTGGAATACAGGTTCTGATGATCCGGAGATTACCGATTTATGTACGGGCAACTATATCATTACGGTCTGTGATGCAAATGATGCATGCATCACTGATTCTATTGACTTACCTGTATATGAATGCAGTGTCACAGATTACAGGTCGGTTTCCGGAGATGCAGTCTGTGACGGCTATATAGAATTTAGTGTTAATGGTGGAGAGGAACCGTACACATATACGTGGAGTCCTGGAGTCAATCATACAGATAACACCTACACAAGCCAGACAGGCATTGACTTATGCGCCGGGAGCTATATCATCACAGTAATGGATGCCACAGGCAGTACTTGTATGGATAGTGCAGAGCTGAATCCCCTGGATTTTGATTTTACAGTAACGGATACACCGGCCAATGGCAACTGTAATGGAAAGATAATTGCCAATCCTGTTTATGGTACTCCACCATATACTTACAATTGGTCAACCGGCGAAACCGACAGTATCAATGAGGGCATTTGCAGCGGCTGGCATTACTGCACAATTTGTGACAGTGAGTTGGTCTGCAAAGAGGACAGCATAGAAATAAGCGACCTGGCTTTGAGCAGCAATATCAACTGGCGTGGGCCCTCAGGGCCGGCAGCCTGTGACGGATATATTCATGCCTACATCAACGGAGGAATTCCTCCCTATAGTTTTTCATGGGAGCCGGAAACAGAAAGTCTGGAAGGGTACAATTTTTCTTTGCTGAACAATTTATGCAGCGGAACATACATTTTAACCACCTGCGATTCGGAAGGTACCTGCATTACTGATACCATTAACCTCAACGATAAGCCATTCAATGTGGACATCACTCCCATCAACCCAAATCAGGGCATATGCAACGGAAAAATTCATGTTTCAGCCACCGGAGCCTCTCCTCCTTACAATTTTTTATGGTCGAATGGTGATGAATGCCTTTATCAGACTTCCTGCAGCATAATTGATCTATGCGCCGGGGTATATTATGTCACCATTTCGGACTTTGAAAACAACACGGTATATGATTCGGTGGAGCTTAGCTCACTTCCGGGCGGTCCGGAAATTACAGAGATAAGCCTGAGTTTACCTTCACCGCCGGACGTATGCAATGCATCAGCAGTAGTGGAGGCTGTGGGCCAGGAGCCTTTGAGTTTTACCTGGAGCACTGATTCCTGGCAGGAAAGCAACATCAGTGGTATTGAAAATCAATGTGCCGGCACATATTATTTTACCGTCTGTGATGTAAACAATCTGTGTATACAGGATTCCGTTCAGCTATTTGAACTTTCTGCGCACATCAAAAACTTACAGCATCCCTACAATGAGAACTGCAACGGCAGCATAGAAATCATGCCTGACGGAGGATATCCGCCCTGTGTGGTAAACTGGCAGGATGGCTATGAAGGCAACAGCATCAGCGACCTTTGTCCTGGCTGGCATTATTACCAGATTTCGGACAATTTCGGAAACACATATCAGGACTCCGTGCAATTGATTAATCAGAACATTGCTCCACTTGAGAGCAATCACAACATTGTCCAGACTGCCACAATCAACAACCACTGTCAGAATGTAATCAGTCATGACATTACCTCTAACTGGCATACAAGCATCAGAGGCATGGTATATATGGGAGATACTCCATTACCAAATGGTGTGGTGATTTTGTTTTCAAAGGAGGAGGAAAAATATACTGCCCGGCAGTTAAGCAGGGTAAACAATGGCCATTATCAGTTTCAGGAGCTTGGTCTTCCTTCATATGCTGCCTTTGCCATTCCTGTCCTCACCTCAGGTATGGAATATTTTCCCGTGTATTATCCAACCTATTTCGGAAATGTTCCAAACTGGGAAGATGCTCAGTTTATCAGCTTGTCCGATACAGCACCCAAAAACATCCATTTGTACAAAACAGAAGAAATTCAACACGGTCAGAAAATGATCAGCGGTCAGCTTTTGTATCAGGCCAATACCGGATTTGAAGAAAACATATTTTTACAGGACTGGTATGATTTTGATCCTCCGGGCATTCCGGAAACCGGTCTGGCCAGACACATACCTGTCTATTTAATGACAGAAGATTTTACTTATTTAAAACAAAGTCTGACGGATCATCAGGGCAGATTTGAATTCCGGCATCTTGCAGAGGGTAATTACAGGCTGCATTTCGAAAAACCGGGCAAAGATTGCATTTACAGTACACACGCAGCCGGCGACAGTCTGACAGACCTGGTTTACATCATGGATGACCAGCAGATAAGATTGCTCACTACGGGAATTGAAGAGACTGACAAAAGTAGAACCATGCTTCTATTTCCCAATCCTGTATATGATGAATGCAAAGTGACCTTACCGGAACCGGTGAGGGAAAACATCCGTATAAATATATACAATGAATCAGGAATGATGGTTTTTCATAAGGAAATAAAACGGCCGGGACAAGTAATGAAACTGGATTTATCTGATCTGAGTCCCGGATTTTACACCATTATGATACAAAGCCCAGATGAGGTTTTCAGACATAAGTTCATTAAAAAATAAAGGCACTAATCATGAAAAAACATTCCACATATTCACTCCTGTTTGTTTTGCTTCTGATATTGACACAGGTGCAGGCACAAAACGGCATCACATATCTGAATGACTCAGCTTATGGAGATGCTTTAACCCATAGGAAAATGGATGTAGCTACCGATGCAGAAAACAATGCATGGATTGCTTATTATGATGCAGGAGTAGCCAGATACAATGATGGCGGCTTTACATTTTATACCATGGACAACTCACCCATACAGTCAAACCGTGTTAACGACATTGATGTAATGGGTGATAACATTTGCTTTGCCACGGCAGACGGTATTGCCCGCATCAGTGAACAAGTCTGGGATTTCCCGGGTGGCGGTCTTACGGACTTCCGTACAGAAGCAGTTTTACAGAGGCCAAATAAAATCTACGCTCTTTGCACAAAAGATGCAATCCTTGACAGTCTGGCGATATTTGACGGGAATCACTGGAATTTCATTCAGATACCAGGCTATAATCCATCCTTTCTGTGTCATTCCCCCATGGAATACAGTGACGGCAAATTATACTGGGGCACGCGAAACGGTTTGTACTGCTATGATGGATCAGTAGTAAGCATAGTACTCAACGATGTATCAGTCAATGACCTGATAATTCATGAAGGATATTTATGGATAAGTCTGAACACACTTACATCAGACAGGGAGAGCATTATCAGGTATAATCCTGATAACCAATCCTTTTTAGGCTTCAGCCAACATAAAGCATATGAACCCACTCATTCCACTCTGGGTGCATGTTTTTCCGCTGATACTGACGGAAGTCTGAATATCATTTATAATCATGATTCAAAAATCATATCCAATAGCATATACGACAACGGTCATTACCTGTTTATCTTTCCCGGCCATACGGTAACAAACACAAGGCTATCTGCAAGCAAGGGAGAAAACGGTGTCATTTATCACTGCATGTGGTCCTCACTTGCAGCTTATATTATTGATAAATCGGAGCATGAAAATTTCCAGAGCGGTTTTTGGAGCAAAAACCTCAAGACACTTGACATCAATCAGGTTGGTGCAACAGTAAAAAGCTATGGTTCCATGTTCTGGGACGGGATTGGCTATCCGCGATATGAAGTTCCCATTGATTCAGGCACAAATTCAATATTCGCTTCCGGCCTCTGGATCGGTGGCTTTGATCAATCCGGAGAATTGCATCTTTCTGCCTCAGCTTACAACAGGTCACAGGATTCCGATCTTCCGGTGTATGATTTTGCACCGGGCCCCCTGAATACCGGTGGAACTGAGCAGGGAGAATGCGATACAAGCACAAGCAATCAATATGACAGGGTCTGGAAAATTGACAGACTTGATGTAGAACAGTTTATTTATGAAAATTACAACACCAAATTGTTTGATGTTCCGGATGACATGAATGACTGGCCGGGGAACGGTCCTGCCGGAGATGATGCACTGGCTCCTTTTTTTGACAACAACAACGACGGGATATACAGTACTGAGGACGGGGATTATCCCCAGATTCTGGGCGACCAGATGCTCTGGTGGATCAACAATGATAACACCCACCCTAATGATGAGACAGGTGGCAATCCTATGGGAGTGGAAATGCAACATTCATTTTACGGATTCAGATACGACAACCCGCAGGACGAATATACCGAACTCATCAATTATCAGACTTATCTAAGGGTTGATGTGATCAACCGTTCTGATCAACAGTATGACAGTGTTTACATTGGTGTCTGGGTAGATGCAGATATCGGCAATGCCTTTGATGATTATGTGGGATGCGATGTCAGCAGAAATTCCTTCTATTTTTACAACGGAGACAGTTTTGATGAAACATTCCAGAATTACCTTGGCTATGGAAGCAAACCACCTGTTCAAACGGTTACAATTCTCAAAGGTCCGGATGCAGATCCTGACGGTCTGGATAATGACAATGACGGGATTACAGACAATGAAAGCATCAAAATGAGCAAGTTTATTTATTACAACAACCCTTCTCAGGGTGCCACTGCTGCCACCACGGACCCGTTTACTCCGGAGGAGTATTACAGCTACCTCACAGGCCACTGGAAAGACAACACAACACTTTGTTACGGAGGAAACGGACATGCATCAGGAGGTGCTGATTCTTCATTGCCATGCGATTATATGTTTCCGGGTAATACAGATCCGTCGGGCAGCGGTACCAATGGAGTTCCACAGCCGGCCTGGAGTGAAACAACAGAAAACAACACTCCGGATGATCGGCGAGGTCTGTGCTCGATGGGGCCTTTTACCCTGGAGCCCGGAGAAAAAAATACTGTAGATATTCTTTTTGCCTATATACCGCATGATAACAGCAAAACAGGTCACTTTAACTACCGGCCAAAACTGGACTCTCTGATCACCTGGTTCAATGAAAACAGAACCCCTACAAACTATTCCGCTGCCAACGAACTTGCGGTAAAAGAAAACCAGATTACTCATCAGGTGAACATATTTCCCAATCCTGCGGCTGATTATTGTACAATCCAATGTAAAGAGAACATACAGTCCGTTTCACTTTACACAATCAACGGGCAAAAGATTTCTGATCAAATAATCAATAATCAGGAGGCCATACTTGATGTCCGGAATTTTTCACCCGGTTTGTACATTATCCATTGCAAAACCCACACAGGAATAAGCCGGCATAAACTTAGTGTCAGATAGATTTTCTTTTGCATTTATCAGAATATATGGAAAAAGCCATCCTCATTGCTGAAGATGGCTTTTTCCTGTTTTTGCATTTTATTTATCGGATCACCAGTTTAATGACAAGCGACCGGATATCATTTTCAAGTTTCATATAATACATGCCCGGCTTCAGGTTTCTGAGATCGATCTTCTGTTCAGGTGAGGCAGTAAAGTTCGTTCTGCGTTCAACACGTTTACCTTCCGGGGTATATACTTCCCATCCGTTGATTTCATCAAGGAGCTGAACAGGCATATTGAGTGTCAGCATAAATTTACCGTCAGAAGGGTTGGGTAATACAGACACAAAGGCATCAGAAAGATAATCCTCTACACTCAGGGCAAAATCAAAGGGTTCGGTTTCGTACGCACAGCCGTTGTCAAAGCCAATGAGTACAGTATAATCCCCTTCAGCTGAAACATCCAGACTGCTGCCGGTTTCTCCGGGTATCATGGATCCGTTGAGGAACCATTGCCAGCTTTCTCCTTCAGTAACATAAAGCTGTAAACCATCTTGCTGAATTTCAACCACTGGTACATCCAACATTTCAATGCTGACAGGTTCAGAAGAGCAAGCAGCAGCATCTTCACGCAGGGCTGCAGTGAAATTAATTCCACCACTCACATCTGCAAGGTCGTTTATAAGTTCTGATCTCTGTGGTTCAGTAACATTCTCAGAAGTACCGAGTAATAACTGCGCGGATCCATTCTGTCCCCAGGCCCACAGACTTTTGTCATTTCGAATGGCATAGGAAGCTGATGGGGCAGCAGCCAGTTTAACAATACCACCGTTCATATCAACCAATACAGGTTCTGAGCTTCCACTCACACCGGGCACACCCAACTGTCCATGAGTATTGTCGCCCATGGCATAAACATAGCCGTTTTCATTGTAAACAAGGCTGTGCTGTTTTCCGGCAGCAACAAGTTTCACAGCCGGGAGTGCCAGAATTTCGGCAGGCTCCAGTCTGTTATTCATGTCGTAAGTTCCGAGCTGACCCGAACTGTTGGCACCCCAGCCATACAGACGTCCATCAGAATCGATGGCAAAATTATGATTTGCTCCGCAGGCGATATGCTGAATATTGTCGAGATTGTCGATCATATGGGGTAAATCCAGTGATTCAGTATCTCCTGAGCCAAGCTGTCCATGTTGATTTTTACCCCATGCATACACTTTTCCGTCGGCGTCCAGAGCAAGGCTGTGGCTTTCACCGGCGGCCACTGCAACAATTCCGGACAATTCCTGCACGGCATTGGGGAAATTGCTGGCTGCAGTATTTCCATAGCCCAGTTGCCCGTCATCATTTCGACCCCAGGCCATCAGAGTAGAATCAGCCATCAAAGCAATGGCATGGTGATATCCTGCTGCAACAGATGTCGCAGAGGAAAGGCCGGGAACAATTTGGGGCTCATAAGAATGAGAATAGGAACCATCACCAAGGCTACCATAATCATTATTACCCCAGGCCCACAGATTACTTTCCTCATCCAGTGCCAGCATAAATTTTCTGCCGGCGGCAAGCTCTACAATATCAGCATCGGTCAATGCCTGAACAGGCACCTCAGACTGAACCGTATTTCCTGTCCCGAGCTGTCCGTATGCATTTTCACCACCGGCAAACACAGCTTTTTCATCACCTTCAATCAACTGCACAGTATATTCGCCACCCTGCCGGGCAAAATAGGTCTCACCGGTAGCACCAGGAACGGGATCATCATTACGGAACCACTGGTTATTTTCTGACGCACTGCTTTGAAGTAAAACAGAATCATGCTCACAAAACACTCCGGCCTCAGGTGTAATCACCGGCGGAGCTGTCTGATTGAAATAAATATATGCGCTTCTCTCCTGACAACCGGATACAGTGTCAGTACCCTCAACGCTCACACTCATTCCATCATCATTCACTGTAAAATCATAATTGCTATTTTCTGAAGCAGCTCCTGTGGAGGCACCATCCAGGAAAAATTCATACAAATCTGCACCTTCTGCATGAGCAGTAATCTCCTGAGACCCGCAAACAGCGGTACTTTCGGGTGTAGTACTTATTTCTATATCCACGTGATTAATCGAAATTGTGTATGCAGTATCTGCCTCCCTTAAACAGGAGTTGTTGTAGCCAAATACACTGACAACCTGCCCATCAACAAACTGAGGCATTGTCAACACAGAGTCTGAGGAGGGTGTACCCTGAGACAGACCATCGACAAAAAACTCGAAAGTCTGTGCACCTGTAACATCAAAATGCAGTGTATCATTCAGACATGCGCCTTCAGCGGACATGTTGGTAGTAAACACAGGATCAGGAATTTCATTAACGTTGACTTCAATGCTGTTTTGAGACGTATCGGAGCAAATGTTCTGATAACCAACAGCTGAAATTACATCTCCATTATTTAGCATATCAGAAACAAATTCGGAAGCAGAATCGGGAGCAGCCTGAGAAACCCCATTGACAAGAAATTCATACTCGCTGGCTCCTGTTGCCAGGATGGTGATGGGTTCACCTTCACAGACAGACAAAGGACTTCCGGCTGATACCGTGACATTGGGAAGATTATATACAGTATAGTTAAGCGTTTCCGTTGCTGAGGCAGTACAGCCGTTTGTGGTCCCTTCCAGGCTGATTTCATCCATATTGCTTAGTCCGCTTAGTTCCGTACTGCTTTCGGATGCCGGTGGATCCAGCGACTCTCCGTTCAGGAAGAATTCGTAGATATCAGCACCACTTCCTTCAACCAGTACGGTATCCCCTTCACATATTTCAGTAGGGTCTGCACTAAACAGGTTCACTTCAGGATAGGGTTTTACTTCAAAAATGTACACATCATCAGACTCTGCAAAACATCCGAATTCAGAGAAAGCACTCATGCTGACTGTATCCCCGTCATTCAGATCTGTGCTACTAAAAACGGCCTCATCTGATGCAGGTCCCTGACTTACATCATTCACAAAAAACTCATACAGTTCGGCATCTGTGGCCGTAAATGTAATTTCATCGCCTTCACAAATACTGGTATCTGCATCCGAACAACTAAGCGCGGGTTCAGGCAATGGATGAACAATCACATCCAGGGCTTCCGGTTCACAGGCATTTGGTGTTCCGGTAACACTTACAGTTTGCCCATCGGTCAATGATGAAGATACGTACTGATTATCTGATGACTCCGGTCCAACCGGTATACCATCAATATAAAACTGATAAATGGTATCACCGGTGGCAGTAAAGACGATCTGGTCACCCTCACAAATTTCCAGGGTATCGGCACTTAACTGAATATCCGGATAAACACTGATGGTTATATTGTTTGCAGTATCATAGCAATCGCCGATACGGCCTGCCAGTCCAATCACCTGTTCGTGACTTACAGAACTGCTTGTAAGGCTTTCCTGCGGCGACCAGCTTCCCTGGGCCACACTGTCTATAAAGAACAGATACTCAACCGCACCTGATCCGGAAAAGGTAATTTCCTCGCCTTCGCAAATACTGTTGGCATCAGCATCGCTGGTGAGCGTGGTATTTGGTGCAGGATTCACTGTAACACTAACAAAATCACTGACAGAACTGCATCCATTGATATTATATCCTTCAACTGTCACCAAATCTTCATCCTGCAAAATATCTGAAGAAAAGGTGTTATCACTGGTAGGTGATCCCTGAGAAACACCATTGACAAAGAACTCATATTCAACAGCTCCTGTGGCGGTAAATCCAAGTGTTTCACCATCACATATTTCTGCCGGATCGATATCGGCACTCAGGCCGACTGTCGGGTTATCATATACCCTGACAGTAAATTCGTCCTCGCTCCAGGCAGTGCAACCTGTGGTTGTATCGGTAGCATGTATCTGTACAAAAGCGAGATCGTCAATGGAAGATGTTGAGTACTGAGTTTCGTCGGACATGTTTGTCACGCTGCTGCTGTCAACATAATACTGATACTGATCAGCGCCGGAGGCAGTAAAGCTAATGGTTTCACCATCACAAATGCTGGTATCTGAAGGTGAGACACTCACCAGGGCTTCAGGCAAAGGATTGACGGTGATATCAAGCGTATCACTGTATTCAACGCAACCCTCCAGTACTGCTTCAACAAAAATATCATTGATCCCGCTCAGGGTATCGGTTTCATATAAATCAACCGCATCACCCAGATTGAGGGGCTGGTCATTCAGATAGAAGTTGTAGTCAACTGTCTGACTGCTGCTTGCCTCAAAACTCACAGATTCACCTTCACAAATTGTGAGATTACCAGGTGTAGAAGCAAGGTCGACAGAATGTTCCACAAGGTTCAGGGTATCATGATGTACATCATAACAATGTGTCAGGGTATCGGTAGCTATCAGTGTAATTTTGTAATCACCCTGGCTGGAGAAATAATACTCCAGATCGGTTGTCCCAATTGTATCTGTATCTTCCACTATCCATTCAAACACCAGATTCATCTGGCCACCATGCATAGACTGTGATGTATTGACAAAAGTCAGATCAGTTTCAACACATGCCGGGTATGGCATATCAAAATCAGCCACAGCAGCTTCAGTTGGATCAAAAATCCATCCTGTATTGTTTCCTTCATCAGTACTTAGCATGGCAACGGCAGACGGGTTTATCTCCATATCGCTAACCAGCAGTGAATACGCTGTATCCTGATAACTTGTATTTGTTTTGTTGAATGTAAATTCGTCCCCGCTGCTGGATGACCTGAAACGGATTTTGTCCGGACATGTTCCGTTGATGCTCAGCAAACTATCGATGGTTGTCACAGAGCCGGCCTCTATTTCTATTGTCCCTCCCGGGAAAACCGTAAAGTTATGGAAACTGTTGGAGCCGTAGCAGGACACCAGATAATCATCAACAGGACTGTTGTCTTCGGATGTGTATATCTGAAGATCATAATACTGCTGTCCTCCTCCATCAAAAAAGGCATTGCTGTAAGAATTTTCGACAAGTCTTATCAGAGATGAGTCTGCCTGCAAATCAAGTCTGGAACTTTTCTGGACTTCCCAATAAAACTCTATATCCAGGAGGGATGACTCAAGAACAACTGATTTATTTGCATCGGAGGATGTTCTGAAAACCGGTGCAGAAATGCTTTTATCGCTTCCGATAAAGGTACCTGAAACCACATTGATTCCGGCAAGTTCGGAAAAATGAATGTCTGTTTCCAGAAAAACCGTATCATCAGGATGATAGGGATTGATGAAAAGCTTAACCCTAAGGGATGCACTATCGGTTGAAATTGTGGCATTGTTTTGGTCAGGCATAATTCTCAGCCCGTGCTCAACATCAAAAAGTGAGTTCATGCTGAGATTTTCCGGATACATCATTTCCACATTATGCAAATCAACACCGGTTTTACTGACCAATTCATGATTAAAGGTCATGTGTACCGGAATTGAGGCTGTATCAGAGGCATCAAGAAAATAGCAATAAGCCATTTTGTCGATATTGATAAGTATGGTATCTGAAGCAATTGCCAGGTGGGCTGAATCAATCACCACAGTATCCTTCAGGCCGGGCAGGCAAGTAGCGGGATTTCCGTCCACTTCCCAGTTGGCAACATCGCTCCACTGGCTATTGTTACCAAGCCAGTAATATGTTTTGCCGGCTGTTGAACCGGTAAACTCCCATCCGTTAACAATGCCTGCGGAATCTGAAGCAACAGCTTCATAATAGACAGAGCCAGTGGTATCTGCTGTAACATTTTTCAACAAGACAGAGTTCACCTGCAATGTATCAAAACCGGTCTTTACAAACTGTACTGTATCGGTAATGTTGGTACTGCTGATAATTATTTGCTGGTCACAGCTACCATTGGCAATCAGAGAATCTGTTTGGGTCACCGAAAGCGGCTCAAGCCAAAAAGTATTGCCTGGTTGCAGTGATATCAGATTAAAGCTATTGCTACCTGTCAATTCTGTTTCTTCAGTTAATGCAATCAAATCATGATAATTCAAATCACCGCCTTCAAATTTTTGCAACAATCCGTTGCTGCTTTGCAGCACAAGTGATGAACTATCTGCGGTAAAAGTCAGATTTGCAGGATTTACAAGCCATGCCTGATTATCACCAGTTAGAGTAACATCGGCTTTCTTAAGATTCAGATTTCTTCCATTATCGGTATCTGCATAAAAACGGGCACATGAAACGGTCTGGTTTTCCAGGATGAGATTTCCATCGTTCAGAATAAGGTTTTCTGTAGAGATAAGGCCGTCATTAAAACGCCAGCTTGCATCGCCATTGAATACAAGATTTGAATTCAGATTTACCCCGTGGGTATAAATATCAAAAGTATCAGAGGGCTGATTGGTTGAAAACAAAATATCTCCATGATAATCTGCCTGCAGGCCGGCATTCAGCTCCAGGCTGTCCTGAATATTCAGATCGGCATTGCCATCCCATATGACATTGTGTGTAACATCAGCCCAGGTAACAGCTCTGCAATAAGCAGTTTTGGTTAATTTTACTGTATCGCCATCCGATGCAAAGGAGGCATCATCAAAAACCACAAGGCTTTCGGGATTTGGCACGCAAGTCTGGGGTGTACCACCTGAGGCATCAGACCAATTGGCAGCATCGTGCCAGTAACCAGTATTGCCAATCCAGTATAATGTGTCACTTTGTGCGGGCTCGTTAATTGTCCATCCGTCTGTATTGCCTTGAGCGTATGAATTATTGGCTGTAAGGGTAGCGTTCTGAGCCTTCACAAATCCTATTTTCAGATAATTTGCTGTTACGTCAGCAGATGCATTGATTACGGGCATTTGGCTTATACAATTTTCATCCGGCCAGACATACATATCATCCTGGCAATAGCTTCGGACGTGGATGTACTCGCCACAGGTTCCGTTGGCAAGCAGGCCATTGATATCAACAGTTGTGCCTTGTTTTACAATAAATCCGGAGCCGGTCGCAAGTTTCAGGCTATCGGTTGCAAATGATGACTGCACGAATATATCACGGGCATCGTCAACAGCAAATTTTGCATAAGATGCATTCAGGTTTCCTGATTTATATATGTATTCACTGCCACCGGCAAAACTCAGCACGGCATTGGATGATTCCAGTGTAAGTCCGTTGCCGTCGACCATAAATGCAGTAAGGCTGATTTTCGAGCTGCCCGCATTGAATGTTCTGGCAAGGGATGTATTTGATTTAAGTGTATCACATGTCAGGTCATAATTGTTGGTATAGAAGCTTCCTGAAAAATCAAGATTCAGATTTCCTGTGGTTTTTACAGGTCCCTGCATGAATAATTTCTTGTTCCCGTTTAATCTGACATCCAAAGCTGTCAGATTATCGGAAAACGAAATATAACAGGAATCGGACGACTGCAGGTTCATAAAAAGCATAGCATCCAGAGAAGCTACGTTCATATTGTCATGCAAATAAAAAGCCTGATTACACCGTATGGTGTCAGCGTTGGTGATGGCCGGTGTACCTGTAATATCAACCGGCACATCTTTGTCACCATTGAATGCTTTAAACCTAAGCTCCTCATTATTGGCGTTGAGTGTTCCGGCAAGCAGGTATAAATTATTCTGTGGCATATTGATACCGGAAGGCAATCCAATGGTTCCATCTGCAATATCAAAATACACATCACCGACAATTTCGTGGCCGGCACTTTCAAAAGAGGCAACGCTTGAGACAGGCGCCTCGAAGAATGTAGGTCCGAAATGATTGTATTCCATATCCGGACTAAGTATAAGGGATTGCTGTATTACAAGTGTATCCTCAGATTGTGACAAAAATTCCGGTTCAAATGCAACACCAGCCCAGTTTAATGAAGTAAGACTGACAAAATTGGTATCAAGAACAACCATTTCACTGTTTTGGCTGAACGAATTGGCATCAAAATACACATTATCACCCGGTCCGGGCAGGGAATTGTGCATATTGCTTGTATCACCTGAACTTGTTGACCAATGATTTTGGTAATCTGTCCAGTCTCCACCATTATTCACCCAGTAATAGTCATCCGCATACAGGTTGCCCCCAATAATCAGCAGCAACATTAATGATAAAAGTTTGTTTCCCATCTTAATCTGAATATTTTTTTTCAAAAATAGACATTTTTATTTAATATCTTTATTATTTTTTCCTATTTTTGCAAAAGTTACTAAATAACCAGACTAATTCATGAAGAGCCCAAAGGTATTAATTGTTGTATTGCTTACACTAATGCTCCATGGGGGAGCGGTTTTTTCACAGGCGAATCAAAAAGATTCTCTTGCATATTCTGATTTTGTAAGAAACGATCTTGAGAAAACGGAAAGCAGTTTCAAAAACACTTCGATCAGCCTGAGATTACCCAAACATTTCAAGGAATTCAGCAATGAGGACATCAATGGATACATGCATACCGGCACAGCCTCGAGCATAGTTGGTTATGAAATGGAGCAAACACCCTATGCACTTTCATCAGACAGTCTGACACAGGATCAGCTGAGCGGTCAGGGGGTTAAGCTGGTCGGGCAGGAAGAAAGTAAGACGTATGAAGGAATGCCTGCAAAGTTTTATTTTGTTGAATTCAAGACAAAAGATGTAGAAGTTATCCGGATAATGTTTTTCACCGGAAGTTATAATAAGACGATATTTTTACAAGCCAATTATCCCAAGGGGTTCGACTCCTTATTAAGAAAAGTCATTATGGAAAGCTTTCGGACCGTTAAATTCCAATAAGCATGAAAAGAGCTGAAATATTTATATCTTTTGTTTTTCTGCTGATTTGCAGCACAGTTTACGGGCAGACCGATATAGTACCCTATCATACACCCTATCAGACCAGCGGTCAAAACCTATGGCAGCCCGGGACAACGGGGATTTTTGAGGTAGAAAACGAGTTTTTTGGTTTCGACTGGAACGAGGGCGGAACTTTTGGCAGTATTACCAGCATTGCGGGCGAGGAATTTGGCGCAGAAGTAACTGCAGGAACCTGGGGCGAAATGGGCTCCGGCATCAGCATTAACTTTGGTACAGAAGAGGTATCCATTGATTATGATGCTGTCATGAATATTGAACATCCTTCGGTAGATGCTTTTCAGGCTGGTGATGAAATAGTCATCAATACCGACTGGCATCCCAACAGCACAGATTCAGAAATTGTACCCTCAACCTATGATATCAATGCCAGTCTGTGGCTGGATCTGGGCATAGGCTTTAATATGAGCGCCGAACTGTGTGCATTTGGTTGTACTGATTTTGACATTTTCGATATTGATCTTGACACTGAGCGATACAATTTGGTGGAGCTTAGCAGTCAAAGCGGCTTATCCCTTCTCGAAGGAGAAATATACCAGTCTGATCCGATATTTCCTTACTCATACAGCGACCCCTGGGGTGTAATGAATCTTACACTGGATCTACCCAGCAATACAGGCCCGAATTCAAACACATATATTGCCGGCGATAATGTTTTGCATTATACCAATTCATCCCAGTACTTTGACATGTACTTTTCCGTTCCCTCATTTATCGCTGCTTTAAATATTCCATACGTATCCGCCTTTTTTGCCAATCTCAGTAATTCATGGTCAAGCGGACCTTTCTACCTGAACTATACCCTTATGGAGGCCGGATTCGGATTGGGTCTACATAACAAACAACATCTGGAACTCACACCTGAAATGCACGGAAAGCTGGATTTCCCGACGAAAATAGATTACAGAATTGTTGATGCATCCAACGGCTCTGTACTGGAATCTGATTATGATTCGGTTATCAATTACATGCCCGGTCAAAATATCCGTATTGATTTTCCATGCAATTATGATTTCATGGAAGTGGTTCCATCATTTCATATGGAAAATGAATTCCGAAACCATACTTACGATAGTATTGCCTTCGATTTTATCTTTGAAGCACTGACATTTAATGTGGGCGTTGAATCTATGACCGTGATTCCGGAAATATGCATACCGATATATAAACCCTGCGGACCATGGTATTGTCCCGTATGTGACTGGTGCTATGACGGTGATCTTTGCACGCCTGCCGTTGTATTTCCCGGTTATGATGCCGGTTTTGGACCCCTTGTTGAACTACAACCCAACTTATTCAACATTTCTTATGACTGGGTTGACAACACCTGGGAAATGGAAGGCTTCAACAGCTTTGAAAATCAAACCCCCTTTATTCTTGAACCCAATAAATTTACAGTGGATGCCACAGGTGTGGATGTTCTCTGCTACGGAGAAAGCACCGGTGAGGCAACAGCCACTGTCAGCAATGGCAGGCCACCATACACATATCACTGGAGCAATGGATCAAGCAATTTCACGCATTCAACATCACATACCGTAACAGGTTTATCTGCCGGCACACATTATGTTTCGGTATACGATGACAATGGCTGCATGGAATTTGCACCGGTAACAATAAACCAACCGGAGCATCCTGTAAGCATAGAAGCAGACCCGCAGGATTTAACCTGCTACAACAGTGATGACGGGAGCATAAATATTATCACTTCCGGAGGCACACCACCTTACAGCTACAACTGGTCACATGGAGAAACCAGTGAGTCAGCAGACAATCTGCCTGTGGGTGATTACTCCCTCACCATTACCGACAACAATGGCTGCAGTTTAACAGAAAGCTTTACCATCAGCCAGCCCGAACAGCTTAAATTAAGCTTTAATACCACTGATGTGGATTGCATGGGCAGTAATACAGGCTCCATAGAGTCAGTTGTAACAGGTGGAATAACACCCTATTCATACAACTGGTCAAACGGAGAAACAGGCAGCACCATTGATAGTTTATATTCAGGCTATTATGACCTTACCGTCACTGATGCCAATGGATGTACCATTTCAGATGGTGTCGATATTTTCGAACCGGAAGATCCGCTTACTGCTGTTGACAGTGTCAGCCATGTTCAATGCCACGGAGAAAATTCCGGCAGCATCACGCTTGACATCAACGGAGGCACATCACCTTATACCTGTGCCTGGTATAGTGAAGAAGAAGATATCTGGCTGAATGAAAGCTCAGCGGTACTATCTGATATTTATGCAGGAAATTACACTGTCATTGTCACTGATGCGCAGGATTGTGATGTGGAATTAAGCATTGAAGTCAACGAACCACCCGCTTTTGAATCCGAAGCCATTGTGACCGATGTACTGTGCCACGGAAACAGTGACGGCGCCATAGAAACAATACTTTCCGGCGGTACTGAACCTTACAGTTTTGCCTGGTCAAACGGAGAAACAACACAAAATATCACTGATATCTCCGCAGGTACTTACACGCTTACCATCACAGATGATAACGCCTGTACATATATTCTTGAAGCGGAGGTAAACCAGCCTGACGCACCACTCACCAGCGAGGTAAGTATGCAGGAAGTCCTCTGCTACGGTGATTCCACAGGACAAATCAGTGTGGAGACCATGGGCGGAACCCCTCCATATACTTATGAATGGAGCAATGGAAGCAGCTCCGCTAACCTGACAGATATGCCGGCCGGAACATATACACTTACAGTAACAGATGCCAATAACTGTCTGCATTACACCGGTGGCGAAATCCGCCAGCCGGATGCACCGCTCACAACTGAATGGACCACCACCGATGCCTCGTGCTTTGGATACGAGGATGGTCTTATCGAAATTAATGCCGAGGGAGGTACACTGCCCTACACAATTCAATGGGATGATGATGAGTATCTCATAAATAATGAGCTATACAGCATCCAGGACATTCCTGCCGGCAACTACAATTTTGTTTTGGTTGACGACAACGATTGCAAAATATACAACACATTCAGCATTGCCCAGCCGGAAGCTATTGATATCAGTTTCGAGACAGGAATTGTTTCATGTTATGGCGGTTCGGACGGCTATGTAACCAGTATTATTGACGGAGGTACTGAACCGTACACATACAGCTGGAGCAACGGCAGCAATAACCAGAATCTTACCGATGTCACTGCCGGTCACTATAACTTTACACTCACGGATAATCAGAACTGCCAGCAGGACACGAGCGTTCAAGTAGAAAGCTTTCCTGAAATCATTACAGAATACACAGTGGAACCCAAATCATGCCGTGACAAGGATGATGCTTCGATTGAGTTAAGTGTTTCAGGCGGCACCGGCGAATATGATTACGAATGGTCAAGCGGTCAACACACCCCCAACATCAACAATCTGGCTTCCGGCAGTTATGGACTTACGATCACAGACGGAAACTACTGCGAAAAACTCCTTGACATTCTAATACCGGAAAACAACTCGGAATGCCTTTACATCCCCAATAGTTTCACGCCAAACGGTGACGGATATAATGACACCTGGGTAATCAGAAACATTACAGCCTACCCGAATGCACTGGTGCAGGTTTATTCCCAGGAGGGCAGATTACTTATGGAGGCCAATGGTGGTTACACTCCATGGGATGGGCAATACAATGGCAGAGATGTGCCCAGTGGCACCTATTATTATGTTGTGAATTTGAATAACGGTGATGAACCATACAAAGGTTCACTTTCAATCCTTAGATAACTATGAATATGGAAAAGATGAGTATGAAGTTGAGTTTTTTCTTATTCCTGATACTTGCAGGCCTGAGCGTAAAAGGAATTGATAATGATAATCCCCCGCCATGTCATACATTGGAAATAACGGGAACACATGTCAGCTGCAATGGCATGAATGACGGCAGTGCGACCATTACCATAAGTGACATCAGTGGGGATTACAGCATTACCTGGTCAACAGGTGAAACCGGCGTAACAAGTATCAACAATTTGTCTGCAGGCTATTATGATGTTGAAGTAATTGACAACCTCACCGGCTGTTCCCGGATTGCCATCATCAATATCACGGAACCCGACCCCTTACTTGCCAGCCTCACTTCCACGGCCGTTGATTGTAACGGAGATGCAAGCGGATCACTGGAACTCAGTGTGAATGGTGGTACAGAACCCTACACTTATGCATGGGATAACGGGGAAAGCACAGCTGACCTGCAAAATGTACCAGCCGGTACATACAGCCTTACAATCACGGATGACAATGGATGCAGCACCAGCCTGTCCGGAGAAGTCACCGAACCATTTCAGGCCCTGGGCAGCAGTATTGAACACAGCGAAATCAGCTGTAATGATGCCTCAGATGCATCTGTGGATGTAGATGTATGGGGCGGAACACCTTTTTACACGTATGCATGGAGTAACGGAAGCTCATCACAGGATCTCACCAACGTTCCCGCAGGCACCTATACTGTCAGCATTACTGACAACAACGGCTGCAGCATGACACAATCCGTAGATATCAGCAACCCGCCCGCCCTGTCTCTCACAAGTTATTCAACAAACAATGATTGCTACGGAGACACTGATGGCACTGCCGGAGTTACAGTAAGCGGCGGAACCGAACCATATACTTACAACTGGGCAAACTCTGATTATATGCTGAGTTATAATATACCTGAGCTGGAAAATCTCATTGCGGATGATTACTTTCTTACGGTAACGGATGCCCACGGCTGTTCTTTGACCGAAACCTTTACGGTAACCAGTCCTGATGCTCTTGAAATCAGCATCAGCGGAACAGATGCCACTTCTTATGGGGCCTCCGACGGTCAGATTGAACTGGATGTTGAAGGAGGCACTCCTCCTTATTCTTATAACTGGTCAAACGGTGTAAGCTCTGAAGATAATCCGGATGTTCCGGCAGGCGAATACAGCGTTGACGTAATTGACAATAACGGTTGCCAGATTTCTGCAAGTATTGTCATTGAACAACCATTATCTGCACTGGAATACACATACACCCAGGAGAATGTAAACTGCAACGGCGGCTCCGATGGTGCTATCACCCTGCATGCTACCGGAGGTGTAAAACCTTATACTTATCTGTGGTCAAACGGGAGCACACTGGATTACCTGACCGACTTACAGGCAGGCACTTATTTCTGCACACTGACAGATGCCAATAATACTGAGTTCGTTGACTCTATAGTCATCACTGAACCAGCCCCCTTGTCATTTTCATTTTCTACCACCAACATTTCCTGCTTTGGCGGAAATGACGGGATTATTGACCTGACCGTTTCAGGAGGAACCGAGCCCTATCGCTACCAGTGGTACGACCCTGATTATGCTCTGGCCGGCATTCAGGAGGACCTGCATGACGTACGTGCCGGAGAATACCAGCTTGAGGTAACCGACACCAACAACTGCCGGAGTGAAGTTTCAGTAAGCCTTACTCAACCTGAACCAATTCAACTGAGCCTGTCCGGTTCTGACATCGAGTGTCACGGGGCCAGTACAGGTACAATCACATCACAGGTTTCAGGCGGCGAACCCGGCTACAGCTACAACTGGTCAAATGGAAATACAGATGCAAATCCGGTAAATCTGCCCGCCGGGGAATATATGCTTACCGTAACAGACGAAAACGGATGTGAAGCCTTTGATGATATGACACTTTACGAACCCAGTCAAATTAAAATTGAGCTATATAGCACGCCTGTAAGTTGCGAAGCTCAGTCAGACGGGACAGCCGAAGCACTCGTTATCGGAGGAAGCGGCGCATACGAATACAACTGGAACACCGGGGCGACGGACAGTGAAATTACTGATTTAACAGAAGGCCTCTATAGTCTGACGGTAACAGATATTTTTGAATGCGAAGCAACAGACTCTGTTATTGTATCCAAAAACGATATTGATTGCATCAGCATCCCATCATCATTCACACCCAACGGCGACGGATATAATGATAACTGGGTCATTCGTAATGCATATCTCTTTCCGGAATGCAAGCTGCAGGTGTTTAATAAATGGGGAAATATCGTCTACGAGACTACAGGCTATAATGACCCCTGGGATGGCAAATTTCAGGGTGAAGTGTTACCTTCCGGCACCTATTATTACATTTTTAAGACAACACCGGAAAGTGAAGAAAAAACAGGAAATGTTACCATTTTAAAATAATTATTGGCAAATCTCGAACATGAAAGAAAATTATACAGGTATGAAAAAATATGCGTTAATCATTATTGTTTTATTTGCGGGCCTCCACGTACATGCCCAGCAGTTGCCCCTGCGCAGCCAGTATATGCTGGATTATTTCACACTGAACCCGGCAGTAGCGGGCAGTATGGACCACACCCCAATCAATTTAAGTGTAAGACAACAGTGGGTAGGCTTTGAAGGTGCTCCGGCATCACAATCCATCAATGCACACACTTATATTGGCAACAATGTTGGTATGGGTGCTGCCTTTTTTAACGAGCTGGCCGGTCCTTCCCGCCGTACAGGCATGTCAGTTTCTTTTGCCTATCATCTGCAATTATCGAAAGATTTCACCAGAAAGCTGTCTTTCGGATTGTCACCGGTATTTTACCAGCACTATATCAACACTGAGATGCTGACAACAGATGTGGAAGGCGACCCTGTAATTGAGGGAGGCTTTGAAACCAAGCTCTCTCCGGATGCAAATTTCGGAATAATGCTATCTGAAAGAAACAAATATTTTGCGGGATTATCTGTTTTCAATCTGCTTGAGTTGCGTACCGACCTGTTTCAGGTGATGGATGACAACAACAATCCTGTCAGACGCACATTTTACCTTACCGGTGGTTATACCTTTGAGTTAAATGATGAATTCGACTTACAGCCTTCAGCTCACATGCAGTATCAGATGAACGCGCCATTTCAGGCCGAAGGTGCCCTGCGCGGAATTTACGATGATCTGATTGGTCTGGGTATCTCTTACAGATATCAGGATGCTGTATCCTATATGCTTTCCGTTGATTTGGGTTCCATCAGGATAGGATATTCTTATGATATGACAACTTCGAACCTGAAAAATCACGCTTTTGGCTCCCATGAATTGCATCTTACTTATCGGATTTCCAGCGGCAAGGATTCTAAAAAACCCGGTCTCAAAGGAAATTCACCCATGTTCTATTAAAATGTCTTTTGAATAAAACTTGATGACAATGCACCTTGTAAAAATATTTTCTCTGCTCAGTATGAGTCTCTTTTTGAGTTTGAATGCGATCTCTCAGGATGCCAGAATCATTGAGATGATGAATGAAGGCAATTACAAAGAAGCTGCAGATATCCTGAGCACAGGCAATTCCATTGAGGATATGGACTACGACAATTTGTCCGCACTTGGCTTATGCTACATTGAACTGAAAAATTATACGGATGCAGAAACTGTGTATGCAGAACTCACCGGCAGAAAAAAAGCCAGGATCAGGGATTATGCCTATTACGGGGAGATATTGCTCATCAACAGGAAGTATGACAAATCAAAGGAAGCTTTCAAGTTTTTTCTGGAAGAAAACCCGGACAACATAAATGCACGGCTCAAGCTGGAATCCTGTGATTCGCTGAAAACCTGGGAAAATCACGAAACAGATGTCAGCCTGGAATCACCGGAAAATATCAACAGCCCTTATGAAGAGAGATCTTCGCTGATCATTGATGAAAAACTTGTAATTGTGAGCAATCGCATACCTGAAACCTATCGCAACAAATCATCACTGAGTGAGAATGATGTTCATGGCTACCTCATTCTGAAAGACAGCCTGGAATTATTTCAGGAAGACCTCCTGGAAAAATATACATGTCAGGCAATGGACTATTGCAGTGAAAAAGATATGATGGCACTCACGCTTCGCAAAAAGAAAAAATTCATGGTTGAAACAGATTTTCTTCCTGCCCGTATTTATTTTCGCCATGTAAATTCTGACTCTGACAGCCTCATTCTTTTCGACTGGGACAACAGTCCGGAGGACATTAATATTGCTCATCCCGCCTTCAGCAAAAATGGGGAAAGATTATACTTTACTTCTGATATGCCCGGCGGTGAAGGTGAAAATGACCTGTATTATTCAGATCTTGTCAACAATAAGTGGACAGAACCTGTCAACCTTGGTCCGGAAATAAACACAGCCAAAAACGATTTATTTCCCGTCATACAGGGCGATACAGTACTTTATTATGCTTCTGACGGCATGCCTGGTTATGGCAATCTGGATGTTTTCATGGCCAAAATCAATGACGATATAATCGGGAAACCGGAAAACATGAAGGCGCCAATCAACTCACGCGGTCATGATTATTCTTATTACAAAACAGATGAATACAGTGGCTACCTGACTTCCAACCGTTCCAGCATGAGTATGGGAATGCATGATATTTTCAGACATGAACGCCCGGAACCGGTAATTGTAGAAGAAGAACCGGAAGAAGAACCGGAAGAAGAAATCCTTGTTTTCAAGCCGGAAAATTTCAAACCTGAGCCTGTATATTTTGATATCAACAAGGATGAGCTGGATGATGCATACTCCTCGCTATTGCGTCAGATTGCAGATACACTGAAAACCTATGAAGAAATCTCCCTTTGCATCACCGGCCACTCTGATACCAAAGGTCCGGCAAGTTTCAGCGAAAAACTGGCAGCAGAACGTACAGAAACCGTGAAATCTAAGCTAATGGAAATGGGAGTTGACAGTGATCGCTTAACAACAAAAAGTGCAGGCATCACAAAAGACCGCGATGTAGACGGAATTAACTACCATGTGCAAATCGGTTCATCAAAGGCAGACGATGCAAAAAATTGGTATGAAAACAAACTTGATAATAAGTTTGAAGTAAACAGGCATAAAAACGGTGATTATTATGTATATACCGTTGGTTCCTGCAATACTAAAGCAGAGGCAAAAAAGCTTAAAGATACACTGGAGAACACCCATGAAATGACCGGCCTTATCGGTTGCTCCTCCAGAGGTAAACTTCTGGCCAATTGTTTCTATGCTCTCAACCGCCGTGTAGAATTCAGCTGGAAAAAGTAAAAATACAGACTATCGGAAACATACATTCCTGCAACAGGCTTCATATTGCTTTTCGTGTGAATCTGTTATTACAAACTCTTTATCTCATGTAAAGAGAAGCCCTTGGTCTATTACCATATATATGACAAACAAAAAACCGCCCCATGAAATATGAGGCGGTCCACCTGGCGGTGAATCTGATGGGTTAAGCTCAGATGATGAATCTGACACCAAAGGCAAAAGCATTCAGGTTATTGCCCCCGGGGCCTTTATCTTTTTCAAACAGAGTATTTAAATCATAATTCATAAAGAAGTTCATTTCTTTTATGCCAATCATGGCTTTCACTCCATAGCGGAAACTATTGAGATAAAAATTGTCATGATTTTTTGCCTTTCTTTTCTGCCCGCTTTCTTCCCATACGTTCTTTGTATGTGCGCCGATGCGGTATCCTGCAAAACCTCCTACACCAAAACGTACCGGACGTTTGTTTATGCCGCTCTCTTCTTTCCCTACATGAAAAACCGGCATAAAGTTGACGTCGAGATAAGTTGTTGTTAGTTTTGAGCGAATGGCATTGTTATCGTCTGCATTATATTCCGGATTCTCCGTATAAGTAATCACCGAATTTTCTTCATCCGTGCTTTCAGCTGTAATAATGGATTTATTCTGCAACTTAAAATTGTACCACACGGCATCCAGCCCCATATCAAAACTCAGCCATGTTGTAGCATAGGCCCTCATACCAAGTTCCATGGCCACATTCCATGATCCAAATGGTTTGACATAATAATTGGCATCGCCTGAAGGGAATGCACCATTTTCAAGATAATTGTTCATGCCCAAATCAAAGGCAAAATAATTGTGAATCATCTTGTCAGAATCATCTTTTTCGAATTCAAATTTGATTTCTTTCTCATCTTTTTCAAGCTCCTCATCATCAATACGCATTTTCTGCACAACCTTGCCGTCTTTATCGGTGATGGTAATAACCTTCTGATCTCCCTTTTCTTCGATGCGAATGTCCTGCATGGCAGCATCAACTTCCTCCATGGCCTCTTCAACAATCTTCATGATACTGTCCATATCCGGCATATTCTCAAGCTCCTGCATTTCTTCCATATGGCTCATATCTATTGTGCTGATTGTGTCTCCGTCTACAACAATTCTCAATGTATCATCGTCCTGTGTCAGGCTGGCATAAGCAGGTGATATCATCAGTCCGGTTAGTACTGCCAATGCTCCGAATAATTGTTTCATGCTTTTCATAATTTCAGTGTTTTAGATGAATATTTTGTTTTATTTTTTCCTTTTCTACTGATAAATACGATTGTAATCGTCATAATCTGATTTGAAATATTTAATCTCATTGCTGTCATTTTGCAGGATTTCTGCCTCTCTGCTGACATCGTTCTGAAAAACATTGCTGATAGCTGTTCTGAACAAACTACCTGAATGTTTGCGAAACGATTCAAGATAAGATTTGTTCCCGATCTTTTCTTTTTTCACTTCAGTATTCCGGAGACGGACAATGTTTTGGTAATAATTTCCATCTTCATCAACAAAGATGCTGGCTTTGGTATCATCATCAAACAAAAATGTAATGATTTCCTTCTTTTCAAGCATTGTGGATGATTCATACTGATAATATTTTGGTGTAAGAATTCCTGAAGAATTGATCAGGCAGGGATTCAAATCCAGGATTTCAGATTGTTCATTCATCTGAGGCAAATGGCGCTTTCCCGGAAGTTCTTTTGCCTCTGATTTGAAACAAGTGAACAAAAAAACCAGCAGGAGTGCGAATGGAATTAAGGTGCTTTGCGTTTTCATAACTTTATGTGTTTTATTTGTTTTTTGATTTGATTTCACACATGTGACGGACAGTCTGCTTGTTTTGTTACAATAAAAATCAGTTAAATAATTGTTAACAACAATGATCATTTTCCGTAATCGTTGAATTTATCAAAGTCAGAGCAATTAATCATATGCATTATTTTCGTCTATAGCTATTCAGCAGACACTGAAAACGCATAGTGATATGCAGTTTATTTTGCATCATTCCTTTTCACAAGGCATACCCGCACAGAAAGCGTGAAATGCAGCAAATACTATTTTCAGGGAATATTTTTGTAATTTTATTATAAACTCTGCAAAAAGCTTGTTAACTTTACCAAAAGCGCTAAACCGGTCAATGAAACAATGGTTTCAAATATTCACTGTCTGCATGTTGATATGTTCTGCTTCAGTACCAGAAAAGATCATGGCACAGGACATACACTTTAGTCAGTACATGCACGCGCCTCTCAACCTGAATCCGGCGGAAACCGGTAATTTTGACGGGGATTACCGGTTTGCAGGCAATCACAAAAGACAATGGCGCAGTTTTGCCAATGCATATACAACATTTTCAGCCTCCGCAGACAGGAGTTTTATAAAGTCCAATGACTTACAGGCTTCAGCAGGCGTAATGATCAACAACGATGTTGCCGGAGACGGTGATTTCGGTACACTTCAGTTCCATCTGCCCTTGTCGCTGAATTATCAAAAAGGTAATCTGCTGGGCTCTGTAGGATTTTCTACTGCATGGGTTCAGCACGGCTTCAACTTCAATGCTTTTTATTTTGGAAATCAATATACCGGGGAAAGTTTTGATCCGGCCATTCCCAACAACGAAGCACCTGAAGCAGACCGATTTTCCTATTTTGATTTTGCTACAGGCCTGATGTCGGAATATCAAATCAGCGACAGTCTACGTATTAAAGCCGGAGTCTCCGCACAACATCTCAGCAGACCAATCAAATCATTCTACCGGCGAGATGATGTCAGACTGCCTTTGAAATGGCAGTTGTATATGCATGGGGACTACAAACTTCAGGATGATGTGGTACTGATGCCTTCCATGCTGTTTATGCAGCAAGGAACATACCGCGAGTTCAACATTGGCGGGCAAATCCGCTTTGATATCAACCCCCTGGGCCTTCGCTCGGTATATGCCGGCGGCATGCTCCGCGCCCGGGATGCAGGAATATTACTATTTGGGCTGGATTATAACCAGATACGCTTTCATGTATCCTACGATATCAATCTTTCCGGCCTGACTACCATCAGCAGAGGAAGAGGAGGAATTGAACTTGCCATCATATATATTTTCAAAAAAATGAATCCAGATACAAATCCGCCTGTAAGAAAATGTCCCGACTTTATTTAAACATATCCCTGCTGACAGCCATCATGATGCTTAGCATTTCCATGCAGGCTCAGGATATCAACAGCCTGGTGCGCTCAGGTGACATGGCGGCAGAAAACGGAAATTATTACGGTGCAGCTCATTTTTATAAACAGGCACTACGTATCGATGGCACAATTCCTGAACTGAATCACAAAATGGCTGAAGTCTGCCGCAAGGATAATAATTACCGGCTTTCTGCCAAATATTATAAAAAACTTGTCCCGCATTATCAGGAGAAATACCCGATGGCAGAGTATTACCTTGCCAAAATGCTAAAAGCCACAGGTGATTACCTGCTGGCTCAATATTATTTCCGCAATTATTATGATAGAAATAAAGAGGAAAATGCAGATAAACTGAGTGTTAAAAAGGCAAAACGAGAAATCATCGCATGTGAAAAAGCCCAGAGAATGATGTTCAGACCAAAAGATATTGCAATATCACAAATGGATGAAGATATCAATACCGTCTATGCTGAGCTCTCCGCAGATGGTTATGCCGACAGCCTTCTTTATTTTACATCAGTTCAACCTGTGGATTCAGCAGGGAAAATATTTGAAGCCGGAATTTACCAAAACAATGCCGACGGCACAAATTACCTGGATTCAAGCATCAATCAAAAGAACATGCATGCCGCCAATCCGTTTTATGACAGTGTTCATTCCCGATTATATTTTACCTTGTCGGGTGCCGGGCAAGTGCCCCGGATATATGCAGCAGAAAAAAAGGGAAATTCCTGGTCGGAAGCCCGGAAGCTGCCTGAATCGGTAAATGTCCCGGGATACTCGTCCACACATCCGGTTACCGTGCATACCGACAGTCTTTCTTACCTGATTTATGCCTCAAACAGACCGGGAGGTGCAGGTGGTTTTGATTTGTATTATCACATAATCAAAGACAAACTGCAATTCAGCAGGCCATACAATATCGGGCGCCGTATTCCGGGAGACAGCAAGTATTCCTACCTGGTTGACACCACGACCATCTTCAACACTCCGGGGAATGAAATCACCCCATTTTATGACCAATCGGACAGCAGCCTGTATTTTAGTAGTGACTGGTATTACGGCATGGGTGAGTATGATATTTTTTCGATGAAATGGGATTTTAATATCCCTGATACCGGTAGCATATCCAATCCCGGCTATCCGGTCAACAGCCCGCGTAATGATTTGTATTACCGGGTGGACAAAACCCATAGCAAAGCCTATATAAGCTCCAATCGTGAGGGGGCACTTGCATATACCCATCAAGCCTGTTGCAACGACATTTTTGCATATGATCTACCAAAAAAACACGTAAAAAAGTCACCTGAAGAAATCCGGAAAGAGGCAATAGCAGGCATGAAACAAATGGCCGAGGAACTGATTCCCATTACTTTGTATTTTCATAATGACAGACCTGATCCAGGCAGCAGGGACAGTACCACGGACGTGAGTTATGACGAAAGCATCAGAGCTTATCTTGACAGGCAAACCGAATACAGGAAAAAATTTGCAGAAGGACTGTCAAGAGAGGCTTCCACAGAAGCCATGGACAGCATAGACAACTTTTTTGAAAATGATGTTAATGCAGAATATCAGCGCCTGAGAAAATTCCTGCTTTTACTTGAGGAGTTGCTTGAGGAAGATCAAAAAATTGTACTCACCATCAAAGGATATACAAGCCCGCTGCATACCCCTGAGTATAATCTGCGCCTGGCAAAACGCCGCATAAACAGTTTTATCAATTTCATCCATGACTACAAATCCGGCATGCTGCGTGATGATATAGAATCAGGTCTGTTGGAAATTCATACCCTTCCCTACGGTGAAACCCGGGTAGCTAAAGGCATCAGTGATAATCCGGATGACAGAAGAAATTCCGTATACAATCCAATCGCAGCCAAAGAACGTAAAATTAAAATACTGGCTGTCCGGGTGAGCGGAAATTCCTGAAAAAATTTGTATTATTGTCAGAAACTGTAAAATCTCAGGCTATGAAAGAACGAACCTTAAGCATGATCAAACCACTGGCCGTACAGAAAGGCTATATTGCCCCAATTCTGGATGAAATACACAATGCAGGTTTTCGCATCTGTGCCATGAAAATGATACAGCTAACCCACGACCACGCCAAAAACTTTTATAATATTCATGCCGACAAGGCATTCTTTAATACACTGGTAGATTTTATGTCTTCAGGCCCGATAGTGGCAGTTGCGCTGGAAAAAGAAAATGCTGTAGAAGACTTTAGAAAGATCATAGGAGATACAGATCCGGCCAAAGCACCCGAACACTCCATTCGGGCAAAATATGCCAGGGACATCACCCACAATGCTATACATGGCTCTGACTCTGTTGCCAATGCAAAAAAGGAAATCGGATTTTTCTTTGCCGAAACAGAAATCTACTGATGCTTATTCAATTCATCCCTGCCTTCCAATCATTCATCAGGCAGAACACAGGATTCATCACATAATCAAAATAATTAACATATTTTTAACTGCTTTATTTGGAATAAGTCTAAATTATATTTATATTTGTTCTGCAATTGAATGTTTAATTAATCTAAATAAAGTGCCATATGAAAACAAATGATTTTAACAAGCAGTTGATAGACCTGAAAGATAACTTAAAGTATTTTGCATATAGTTTGGTTTCTGATGATGAGGAAGCAAATGATCTGGTACAGGAGACATTTTTCAAGGCCCTCTCGAATCAGGATAAATACATGGATAACACCAATTTTAAAGCCTGGGTTTTCACCATATTGAAAAATACTTTCATCAACAACTACAATAAAGCTTCGCGTCAGAAGACAGCATTTGACAATACAAAAGATGCTTATTTCATCAACAGTAATCAGTCGGACAATTCAATAACACCGGATTCCACCTACACTGCCAATGAGATTCACAAGGCCATAGATAATCTGGATGATGCATACAGAATTCCGTTTATGCGTTTCACTCATGGATATAAATACCAGGAAATAGCTGAAGAAATGGATTTGCCCATTGGGACGGTAAAGAGCAGGATTTTCTTTGCCCGCAAGAAACTTATGGGTCAGTTGAGCGACTTCAGGTAAGAATGCAGGGCTCACGATACACCAAAACAGCCGGGATCAGGAAGATTCCGGCTGTTTTGTTTATTTCAAAAGCGGTATTATTGGATTTATCGCCTCTTTCTAGAAAAGGTGAATCAGGTCTCTCAGGTGATTGATCTCAACGGTTGGTACATTGTCAGGTAAGTCGTCAGCGACATCATCCAATTTTTTCCTGTTCGGGTTAAACCATATCTGATCGATCCCTGCATTGTGAGCGCCCAGAATATCAACAACAATATCATCTCCGATTACAACAGAGTTTTTCTTTTTGGCACCGGCAATTTCGAGCATTTTGCTAAAAAATTCTTCTTTGGGCTTTTGGCTGCCAATCTCTTCTGAAGTGATAATATTATCAAAGAATTTTCCAATTTTGGCATTTTCAATTTTTCTGTACTGCACTTCCCTGAAACCATTGGTAATAAGATTCAGGTTGTATTGCTTGCCCAGATACATCAGGCAACTCAATGCATGCGGAAACAGTTTTCTTTTTTCCGGTATGGTGTTAAAATATTCATCTGACAATTGCCTGGCAAGTTTTTCATCAGAAATACCACCCTCTTTCAGGGTCAGAAGAAAACGTTTCCAGCTAAGGTTATCTTTTTTTATTTCACCTTCACGGTACAATTGCCATAGAGCATCATTGTATTCTTTATAGTGATCGTAAAAGCTTTCAAAGCCTTCAAAATGCTTAAACAACTGATGCTTGTGATAGATTTCCATGAAAGCTTCACGTGCATTTCGCTCAAAGTCCCAAATCGTACGATCCAGGTCTATAAATATATGTTTGTATTTACTTAATTTGCTGGCATGTTTTCTCATAAACTCTTACTATATAGTTTAACATCTTATTGCAAAACTGGTTATTTATTTTCACTTATCGAACATTCTTGATAATTATTTTGATATTATTATAATAAATTCGTTAATATTTATATCATTATTCGTATTTTAAGATTTTATTAAGAAAATCGCCGAATTGCATCTTCATTTCTACCTTCTGGATAAGGCGATAATCAATCATTATTCAATAACTCACTTCAATTACCAGGTAACGTGAAGTTGACCAGAACTTTTCAGGACGGGTAATGATCAGATTATCGATTCGTCGGTCAGGTCCGTCAAATTTATAGGCAGTAGATGGATGGGTTGACAAGAGTTTTGCACTTTTGGCATTGAGCTCTATTTTTCTGGTCTGATCAATTTTCAGGGGTTCAAAAGCTTTCTGTTCGAAATGCGCATCAAACTGATCCACGGCGCCCATTCCACCAATACCTCCTGATCTGTTGGTCACTCCTTTTTCAAACAACTCTCTACTTGTACCTACCGCTATATATGCTGTATTAAGCAAGTCTCTTTGCTCCCTGATGGTTTCATTTCTTTTCTTGTTGAGTGACACCAATGAATCCATTTGATGATAGAGCTCCTGCATTTCACTGTTGCGGGATTCCAGTTTATTACGCAATTTTCTCAATTCAAGATCCCTGCGGTCAACTGTACTGCTCAATATGTTGAGGGATTGCTCCATTTCATTATTTATCATATTGGCTGATTTAAGATCAGCACGCAAACGCTCAACCGTTTTCCTGTTTTCCTGAAGAAGCCTGTATATCAATCTGATATCTTTCTTTATCTGTTCCGAATCAACCACATCATGCGCCATTTCTCCCGCAGACATAGAAATGATATCTTCTTTTTGCTTGATGATTTGCAGATTGGTATTGATGTCATTGAATGCCTGCATGAACTGCTTCAGCGATTCATCTTTCTTCTTAGCATTTTTTTTCAGCTCTACATTCTGTTTTTTCAGGCTTTCCACACTATCTCTGTGCACATATTCATCTGTTGAGTCAATTTCGGAAGGTCTGTTATTGCATGCGCCGAAGACAATTAACAGAGATATCATCATCAACTTATATTTCATTCTTGTTATTGTTATTTGTTTTAAAGAATCATTAATCAAAGAATATTTTTCAAAAATCAGGCCAGCTTATACAGTAAACGAACAATGGTGGCACATTATTTATTTTCCTTATGCTTTTTTTTCACTTTGCCTTCAACAACAATAACAAATTCACCTTTTGCTTTGTTTTGAGAAAAATATGAGCTTAAATCCTCCAGGCTCCCGCGTCTGGTTTCTTCAAATTGTTTGGATATTTCCCGGCTCACAGAAGCTTTTCTGTCATTCCCCAGCACTTCAGATAATTGATCAAGCAGTTTTACAAGTCTGTACGGGGATTCGTAAAACACGATGGTACGTTCTTCATCAACCAATGCATGGATGCGTTTATTACGGCCTTTCTTGTGAGGCAAAAATCCCTCGAAAACAAATCTGTCGTTTGGCAAACCTGATACAGCAAGTGCAGGCACAAATGCAGTTGCCCCGGGCAGACATTCAACATGCACGCCTTTTTCCACACATTTTTTGACAAGGAGATAGCCGGGATCAGAAATGGCCGGGGTGCCTGCATCTGTAATCATGGCATATTCTGCTCCATTGAGCATCTTGTTTACAAGATTCTCGCTGATTTTATGCTCGTTAAATTTATGATGTGCCATCAGAGGACAGCTTATATCAAAATGTTTCAGCAAAAAACCACTTGTTCTTGTATCTTCTGCCAGCACAGTATCTGCATCCTTCAGTACCTCGATGGCCCGAAATGTCATATCATCCAGGTTGCCTATTGGCGTAGGGACCAATGTAAGTTTACCTGACATAAGAATCGGTAAAAGAGGTTATCAACTGAAAAATACCATAATATCCCCCCAGGCTAACCGTAGAAGGACGATCCTGGACATTGTGATAATATGATTCCCCGCCACGGCTGTAAATAAAAACTGACTTCACACCTTTTTCATGGAAAGGATAGTGATCGCTGTTGGATGAAACTTTTCTATACGCAATGTCTTCAAGAAAATTTTCCGATTCATTGAGGGACTGAAAAAGCTCCCGCTCTTCTGTATAAGCAGAATCGGCGGCATTGATGATGCTGATTCCCTTCTCCCCTGTACCTACCATATCAAGATTGATCACAAAATCAATATCATCCAGTGGCAACAAAGGGTCCTGAACATAATAAGAGGATCCGAGCAGACCGGCCTCTTCTCCTGCAAACAACAGAATAAGCACATTGAATCCGGGTGGATTTTCTCTGAAATGTCGGGCAAGGTCAAGACTCATGGCAACACCGCTGGCATTATCATGAGCACCGGGGAAATACAGGCTGTCTCCTATCCCGCCAAGATGATCATAATGGGCGGTAAAAGCTATGGTTTTGTCAGCGTCATTGCTCAGAATCCCTGCGACATTGCTTTGTCGGGTCCTCAGCAACCTGCTACTGATATCAAAACTGATACGCTCTGCTGAATCGGGAAAGGCTTCTTTTGTAAACTGAAAAACAGGTACTTTTTTATGCTCAGAGGCCACACTCCAAATTGTGTACCTGTCATTTACCAGCACATATGCCTTTGCTTTAAGGAAATCATTATCAGCTTTATCCCTGACAAAATATTGTAATTTTCTATCCTTAATTTGATCCAGCCTGATGACAATCACATCATTATCGTGTCCGTACGGTTTGAGTTCACAAAAAGACACACTATCGTTCAAGACCGTACTGTCAAGGACAATAAGCGGATACTCTCCGGAAAAGGAAGGGCAGTCATCCGGCATAATATAATCATAACCGGTACGATATGTCCTTCCATCAATGGTAAGTACCGGAGCTTCAGGAAAAGTATTTACCAAAAATGAAAAGTCCTGCAGATAATTGTCATCTACAGGTTGCAGACCAATATTTTGCATTTCCTGTTTCAAATATTCTGCTGATTTTTTGCATCCGTCTTTCAGGTAGCCGCGGCCAAAGAAACTCTCCGATGCAAGTGTGTCCACAATTTTGCGGACATAAGCCGTATCCTGAGCAGAAACACTACCGAGGAACAACAAGCTGATGACAAATACGCAAAGAAACTTTTTTTTAGTCATTGCCGGGGAATTTACGTTGTATAATACTGAGAAAATACTGTACAGTTTCATTTTCAGGGTCAAGCTCATATTTTGCCAGACACTCTTTGGCTTCAGCCATGCTGGTTTTGGAGTTCAACTCCTCAATGCAATGATTAAACTCATCTGCATTGCCTTTAAACAGGTTTTTTATAAACAAAAATCTGTCACCCAGGCCGATGGCCGCCTTGATATCAGTAACGGGTTTGGATTTGAGCTTAGATGCCAGATCTTTGGTTTGATTGTTACCACGAATCCTTTCGTTTACAGCCCTTTTGTTTGCCCCCAGCTTTTCGCCAAGTGCCTGTGATTTCTCTCCTCCGAAGGTGCTATTTCCGAACAAATCACTCTGTGGATTTGCAGACGGCTTTGCCTCTTTCTGAATATCTTCCTCCTTATCAACCTGCTCAGGTTCTGCGGGTTTTTGTTCTTGCTTAGGAGCAGGAGTTTTTGGTCTGGTACCTGAAAACATATCTGAACTTATCATTTCAGAGGACTCATCTTCAGTAGCATTACTGACTGCTTCCTGACTTTCGGTTTTTACTTCCGGCTCTGTCTGAGGCTTTTCAGCCGGCTCGGCAGGCCTTTCTGATTTTTTAATACCGGAATTGGTTTCAGTTGCAGGGGCTGCTTTTACAGCCGACACCCTTTCATTTTTTGCATGAGTGTCTTCATTTGTTTCATCTTGCTGAGCATCTGTCACCAACAAATAGATATCCCTGATTTGTTGCAATGCAGTATCCACATCAATTTTATGAGCATTGTGTTTTTCAATACGCTTCAGGGTTTTACCCAGATTTTCCCAAAGTTTTAATGCTTCTTTCGCTTCCATAAGGTGATTTTCTCTTTCATAATTTGTAAATTTGTAAAATTAAAACAATTTAACCGGATTTTATAATTCCCCGGAATGTTTAATGAAAACATAGAAAAAAGAACTGCCCATGCCGGGTGGATTGAGGTAATTGCCGGGTCAATGTTTTCGGGAAAGACCGAAGAATTGATTCGCCGATTGCGCAGGGCTCAGTATGCACGGCAAAAAATTGAGATATTCAAGCCCGGGGTTGATGTACGATACTCCCGTGAGGAGGTTGTTTCTCACAATGACGCAAGTATTCACAGCACCCCGGTAACATCCTCCTCCAACATCCTGCTGCTGTCAGAAGATGTTGATGTAGTTGGAATTGACGAGGCCCAGTTTTTTGACGACGGACTTCCTGATGTATGTTCCAGGCTTGCTGAAAGAGGGATCAGGGTAATTGTGGCCGGACTTGACATGGATTTCAAAGGCAGACCTTTCGGCCCTATGCCTGCTCTGTTTGCCATTGCCGAAGAGGTTACCAAGGTTCATGCCATTTGCCTCAGGTGCGGAGATCTGGCACAATTTTCCTATCGCAAAGTGCAATCGCAGGAAAAAGTTCTTCTGGGGGAAACCGATTCTTATGAGCCTTTGTGCAGAAATTGTTACATTGAGGCCATGAAAAATGACAAACAATCAGAATGAGATACAGCACCAAATCTGTTCAACATATTTGTCGGGCCAAATTGCATGGTCCCGGAGATATCATCTGCGAACACATTCTTACCGACAGCAGGAGTCTGATTAATCCAGGTACATGCCTGTTTTTTGCCATCCCCGGTCTGCAATATGACGGTCATGATTTTATTGATGATCTCTATAAAGCCGGCGTCAGGGCTTTTGTAACAGAAAAGCTGCCCTCACTCCTCCACAAGGATGCAGCTTATCTACACTGCAATGAGGTTGTGGAATGTCTGCAGCAGCTAATGGCACATCATCGCTCCAATTTTGTCATACCGGTTGCAGCCATTACCGGAAGCAACGGAAAAACCATTGTTAAAGAATGGTTCGCACAGATATTATCAAAAGATCGCAAGGTCTGTCGCAGTCCGAAATCCTATAATTCTCAAATCGGAGTACCCTTATCATTGGCTTTACTTGATGAATCTGACCAAACCGCTGTGTTTGAGGCCGGCATTTCCAGACCTGATGAAATGGAGAAGCTGGAAAAAATTATCCGTCCGGATATAGCTTTGCTTACAAATCTGGGGGAAGCCCACCAGGAAAATTTTGAGAGTTCTGAAAACAAACTCAGAGAAAAACTCCGCTTATTTAGCAATTGCACTACGGCTATTCTTCCTTTTGATGACCCGAAAATTCCGGAAGTCTGGAAATCACTTTATCCTGCTTTTCAGGGAAAGCTGATAAGCTGGGCTTTTCATAATCCTGAAGCCGAGTTTCAGGTAGCCTGTGATACCGGAAAATCTTCCAGTAAAATTCACATTGTATCCGAAAAACTGAGTTTGTCATTTGACATTCCCTTTATAGACAGGGCTTCCGGAGAAAATGCTGTCAGCACGGCCCTCTTACTTCATGCCTGTGGACTTGACAAGAAATTCATCGAACAAAACATGCCCGGTTTGCAGCCTGTGGCCATGCGGCTGGAATTAAAACACGGCATTCACAACTGTACCATCATAAACGACAGCTACAATGCCGACATCAATGCTTTGCGCATCGCCATTGATTTTGCCGAAAGACAAAACAAGCAGGGTATTGTACTCATTTTATCTGATATTCTGGAATCAGGTACGGATAAAAATGCACTGTACAAAGAGATTGCCGGCCTGATCAATACCAATGAAAGGATAGACATGTTTGTTGGTGTGGGACGTGACCTAAAGGACAGTGCGGCATATTTTTCTGATGATGCCAGATTTTTCCCTTCCACACAGGCATTTCTGGATTCAGGACTATGGCACTCATTCAGAAATCAAAGCATTTTGCTTAAAGGTGCGCGGCCATTTCGTTTTGAAAACATCAGCAGTGTACTGGAGCTCAAAGCTCATCAGACCCTGCTTGAAATCAAACTGGAGGCTGTAACACATAACCTTCGCTATTTCAGGAGCCGTCTGAATCCGGGTGTAAAAATGATGGTCATGGTTAAAGCGTTTTCTTATGGCAGTGGTTCGGTAGAGATTGGACGACATTTACAGAACCAGGCAGTTGACTATCTGGGCGTAGCCATTGCCGATGAAGGTGTTGAGCTGAGAAAGGCCGGAGTACACATTCCCATCATTGTCATGAACCCGCAGCCCGGTAGTTTTGATTTACTATTTGAATACAAATTGGAACCTGAGGTGTACAGCCTTGCTGTACTGCAGTCCCTGACAGCACATATACACAGGCAGGGAATACCTTATCTTGGCATACATCTCAAACTTGATACCGGCATGCACAGGCTGGGCATAGGGGAAGATGAACTATCTGCCTGCCTGGAACACCTTAAAAACACGGGTAGTCTGCATGTAAAATCCGTATTTTCACATCTGGCCGGCAGTGATGTACCTTCTTTGGATGATTTTACAGAAAAGCAGATTGCATGCTTTCACCGCATGTATGCAAAACTGCAGGACAGTCTGGGGGCAAGTCCGCTGCGGCATATAGCCAACACCAATGGTATCATACGTTTTCCGGGGGCACAACTGGATATGGTACGTCTGGGAATCGGCTTGTATGGCATCAGTGCTGAAGAAAATGAACATCTGGAAAAAACAACGGTCTTCAGAACCAAAATCATCAGCATCAAACATCTGAAAAAAGGTGAAAGCGTTGGCTACAACAGGGCCGGCATTATCAGAAGGGCATCAGACATTGCGCTTATCCCCGTGGGTTATGCTGATGGACTCAATCGCCAACTAGGCAATGGGAAGTGGAAAGTGGAAATCAACAACAGGCTCTACCCCACCATTGGAGATGTGTGCATGGATATGTGCATGCTGGACATAACAGGCTCTGACATCCGGGAAGGGGATGATGCTATCATTTTTGGCGGCATGCAGCAAGTGGAGGATATGGCTGAGCAATTGGAAACCATACCTTACGAAATATTAACCGGCATATCTCAACGCGTAAAACGAGTGTATTTATTATAGAGTACTATGGAAGTCAAACTATCAGTTGTAGTCATAACTTATAACGAATCAAAAAACATCGGGCGATGTCTGAAATCCGTGCAAGATATTGCTGATGAAATGCTTGTAGTGGATTCTTATTCACAGGATGACACAGTGGCCATTGCCGGATCATACGGAGCAAAAGTTGTTGAGCACACATTTCACGGTCATATCGAACAGAAGAATTTCGCCATCACGCAGGCAAAGTATCCGCACATTCTTTCTCTGGACGCAGACGAGGCACTGTCAGATGATTTACAAAAGAAGATTGCAGACATCAAGCAAAACTGGGAGTACGACGGATACAGTTTCAACCGTCTGACCAATTACTGCGGACGCTGGATAAGACACGGCGGCTGGTATCCGGATATCAAAACCAGACTGGTTGACAGCAGGCTGGGCTCCTGGCAGGGAAACAATCCGCATGATAAATTTGTCTTAAAAAAAGGAAGCAGCCTTTATCATGTAGATGAAGACATCCTGCATTACTCATATTATACCGTATCCGAACATCTGAAGCAAATCGATTATTTTTCAGGGATTAAGGCAGATGTACTGTACAAAAAAGGCATAAAACCCAATCGAATAAAGCTTTATTTTGCTTCCGGATTCAAATTTTTCTCGGGATATTTTCTGAAGGGCGGCTTTCTTGATGGTTATGAAGGCTATATGATCGCCAGATTAAGTGCAGTTTCCACACTACTAAAGTACTACAAACTACGCAAAGCACATTCTGATAATGCTATTAAGAAAAATTAGATTCATAAATTAAATTTAATTTCGTTTTTTCAATTACAAAGCCTATATTTGTACTTAATCAAAATGAATGTTTAATTAAAAATTGATATTATGAAAAAGTTTACATTGATCGCTGCTTTTGTGGTCATGGCATCCTTCACCTTTGCACAGGTAGTTGGCGTACATGCACCCACAAAAACGAAAGCACAAAAAACAGAACAAATTTCCATCAAAGGTGAGCCGGAGGTTGCCTGGGAAGTAACATTTGAAGAGGATCCTGCTGTATGGACAATTGCTCATGACGAAGGTGAAGCAGACTGGATCGTTTCAGATTCAATCACCACAGGCCTGGAACTTGAAAACGGCGTAGATTTTGAAGATGAGAACTTGCCGGATGGCGCCATGGCTTACGCTATGTGGGTTTATTGTGGCCGCCAATCTGTAGGTGACTATTCAGAATCAGGCAACAACTTTGCTTACATTGACGGTATTTCCGACCTACTCTCCGGAACAGAAGAAATTAAGAATGCATGGATTCAGTTTGACAGCATTGATCTTTCAACTGTTGACAATCCAAAACTTACTTTCTACCAGAACTATAAGCACCTGAACTCAGCTTATTCTTACCTGGACATCAGTCTTGACGGTGGTGACACATGGACTGAATCTATTACCCTGAACGATGGTGTTGAAGGCAACTCCTTCGGAGATGATTATTACCAGATCATTCTCAGTACATACATAGCCAATGAAGGAAATGTTTCACTTCGTTTCCGCTGGCAGACTACTGAAGCTGATATCGGTGGTTATGGTTACGGATGGGAAATTGACGACATCAAAATCATTGACAACCCCGATGTTGACATGAAACTGGCTGACGCTCGCATGAACTTCTTTGAGTATGCAGATTATACAGATCCTGCTAACAGCGATTATTATCACCTCTCTTCTCATTATGGTTCAATTCCTGCCGCACAGTTTGCCAATGATATGGCCGTAATGGTATGGAATGCTGAAGTTGTAAACAACGGTAACCTTGACAACACACCGGAGTTTAATGTACAGGTATTTGATCCCAGTGGAGCTGAAATTTACAACGAAACAGCAACCGGCAACACTCTTTCTGTTACCGAGAAAGACACTATCGACTTGCTTACACCTGAATTCTCCATGACAGATCCTGACCTTGGTGAATATACAGTAGTATATAACATTGACATTGCAGATGATGCAAATCCTGAGGACAACGTTGACACAACCTATTTCAACGTAACCGACACTACATTTGCACGTGATCTTGGCAACCCTGTTTCTTCTACAGGCCCAAGCCGCTGGATTGACGGTGGTGTTGATACTGACATGATTGGTACTGATTATCTGTACCTCCATGAAGCAGAAATTCACTCAATGACAGCATTTATCGGAGCTGATACTGATCCCGGTACCGGTTTTGTTGCACACCTGATGGAATTTGATGAAGATACCGAAGAATGGGTTGACATTGTAACCAGCCCACTTGTAACTATTGAAGAAGGAGATATCGGCGACTGGATGGAATTTGAATTTCCTGTTTCTGTACCCATTATCCCGGATCCTGAAACCGGTTATAATGTTAAGGCAGCTCTGGAATTTTACTACAACGATGAGGACAATGAGCTTACTGTTGGTTACGATCCTTCAGTTCCCGTTAGCTCCTGGGGTACTACATGGTACATGAATGAAGGTTCAAACGCCGGAGAATGGTACAGCATTTCAAACTGGTCACGTGGTGGTCTGGCGCTGCGCCTGAACTATAATCTTGATCCCGAGGCTGTCAACGCACTTGACACTGATAACCTTAGCATCTATCCCAACCCCTCCAACGGTATTGTCAGAATTGACAATGTTGAAGGAAACGATGTTGAAGTATTCAACCTGGTAGGTCAGCGTATCTATTCTGTTGAAAATGCAGAGCAGAATGTAAGCCTCAACCTGAGCAATCAGCCCGAAGGTACTTACCTTGTTCGCATCAGTGGAACCGATGGTACCAAAACTCAGAAAATCAACCTGATTAAGTAATCAGCGCGAAACATAAAATATGAAAAGGCTGTCCTTTTAAGGGCAGCCTTTTTTATGTAAAACAGGCTCTGCTACTATCATTGTACATCCTTCCTGTTTCCACCGGTGGACAGACCACAGTGAGATAAAACACAGAGCACAAAAAAGCCCGGCAATTTACTGCCAGGCTATGATTATCAAAATTATTTATTTGAAACTTACTTTTCCACTCTGCGTCCGATACCATAATAATCGTATCCACGGTCAAGCAATTCCTTTGGATCGTAAATATTACGTCCGTCAAAAATCACTCTACCTTTCATGGCATCCAGGCGAGTATAATCAAGCACACGGAATTCTGTCCATTCTGTTACCAGCAAAAGGCCATCGACATCATTTACAGCATCGTAGGCACGGTCAACATACTCGATTTTATCACCCACACGGCGTTTACACTCATCCATAGCCACAGGATCATAACCAACAATGGTAGCACCGGCTTTTGTAAACATATCAATGAGGGTGAGTGCCGGAGCCTCTCTCATATCATCAGTATTGGGTTTAAAAGAAAGCCCCCACATGGCAAATTTCTTACCTTTCAGATCACCATAGTATGCTTTGGCCTTATGGAAAAGAGTTTCCTTTTGTCTGTCATTCACCGCTTCCACAGATTTCAGAATGTCCAGGCTGTAATCATTCTGATCTGCAGTTTTGATCACTGCTTTCACATCTTTGGGAAAACAGGAACCACCATAACCAGTTCCGGCATAAATAAAATATTTACCAATCCGGCGGTCTGAACCAATGCCTCTTCGCACAGAATTGATGTCGGCGCCAACTTTTTCACAGAAGTTTGCCATATCATTCATAAAACTGATCTTTGTTGCCAGCATTGCATTGGCAGCATATTTTGTGAGTTCCGCAGAAGGAATATCCATAAATATTACCGGGTGACCGTTCAGCACAAAAGGCTTGTAAAGGCGGTTCATGGTTTCTTCAGCCCGTTTGGAATCAGTTCCCACAACAATTCTGTCAGGATGCATGGCATCATTGATGGCATCGCCCTCTTTAAGGAATTCAGGATTGGAGGCAACATCAAAAGGAATATCAGCGCCCCGTTTGTCAAGTTCTTCTTTTACAGCTTTACGCACTTTTTCGGCCGTACCAATGGGCACGGTACTTTTTGTGATAATCAGCAGATAATCCTGCATGTTTTGACCTGCTTCACGTGCCACATCCAGTACATACTGAAGATCTGCGCTGCCATCTTCATCAGGCGGTGTGCCCACGGCAATAAACAAAGCCTCTGCATCTTTTATACCATCTTTCAGACTGGTGGTAAACGCGAGTCTTTTTTTCTCAACATTGCGTTTTACCATGGTTTCCAGTCCGGGTTCCCAGATTGGAATAATGCCATTGTTTAAATTGTCAATTTTCTCTTTGTTGTTATCCACACAGGCAACATTCACTCCGACTTCTGAGAAACATGTTCCTGAAACCAGACCGACATAACCGGTACCTACCATTGTAATTTTCATATGCTTCAGTTTAATCTGTAAATAAAATATAAAATTAAAAAATCAGTTCATTTATTGCATGAATATCTCCAGAGATATTTTCATTTATGCTATCGATATTATCAGATGTCCGGATTCTCTTCTGAAAAGCCAGGGTATAAATTTCTCCATAATTGAGTGTTTTATCTTCATCCAGAGATAAAATATACAGATGGGGCCGATTCTCTTCCCGGCTAACCACAGCCATTGCCCGGCAATTATTTTCCATAACACTTACAGCATAGGTACCGTCCGGAGGGATGAGCTTCTCTTCTTCTTCCATTTCAACCGCATAAAAACCCTGCTTTTTTTTCAGGGGACTGATGTCCGCCTTACATGTTTTCCCCATGACAAGATAAAAATGATCCAGGTATGCATTGGCCCGTTGTATATGTCCTTCTGCCAGTGCTTTACGGATACGTGTTGAACTCACAGCTTCATTTTCGATATCCTGCATGGGTATTTCTTCCACCATAAAATTTTTCGTTTTACTCAGTTCATGCAGGTAATCAAAATTCCCTTCCCGGTTATGACCAAAGTAATGATTGAATCCAACGATAATAATTTTTGCATTCAGTTTTCCAAGAAGTATGTCATTGACAAATTGTTGTGATGTTGTTTGTGAAAAGGACAGGGTAAACGGGATAATAAAGAGATGATCGATTCCTGTGTTTTCCAGGAGATATTTTTTTTCCCGTTGGGTATTGATAAGTTTCAGATCAGCCATTTTATCAGGGAAAAGCACTTTACGCGGGTGCGGATGAAATGTAATCAGAACAGATTCGCCTCTGACCTGTCTGGCGAGTTGATTCAGTCTGTTGAGAATTGTTTTGTGTCCAATGTGAACTCCGTCAAAGGTACCAGTTGTAACAACCGGATTTTTTATTGTGCCAATATCTTCAAAATCTGTATGTATCTTCATAAATCAAAAAATCAGATAATCGGCAAAACTAATCATTGTGATTGACAAAATAAGCAACTTTTTCCATGCTGGTCACCATATCATAATCCTCCACATAAATATGCCCGGGGATGCTAAGCGGAACAGATGTAAAATTCAGTATTCCTTTGATATTATTTACCACGAGCTGATCGGCTACTTCCTGTGCATGTTCGGGTGACAATGTCATGATGGCAATGGAAATATCAAGTTCCTGTATCTTTTCTTCAAGTTGGTTGATATGATAGCACCGCACATTGGAGATTACCCTGTTGATCTTTTGTTCATCCACATCAAAAGCAGCGGCGATATCAAGTTTGGTACGTTTGCCGTTAAAATAGCTGGTGATGGCTTTGCCGAGGTTTCCCATCCCGATGATGGCTGTATTGATTTTTTTGTTACCGTCAAGGATTTCGCCTATGCGCTGAATCAGGTCTTCAATAACATAACCTTTTCGTTGAGTTCCTGAATATCCGATCAGCATGATATCCCGCCTTACCTGTACCGGTGTAAGGTGCAACTGACTGGCAAGCTCATGCGAGTAAATGTGCTCTTTGCCCTTGTCCAGGTTGCTATAGAGAATGCGTCTGTACTGACTTAACCTTTCAACGGATTTTGGTGGTAAATTCATGGTTTTTCAATTTATTTTTTAAAAATAATATAAAAAGTTGAGCCTTCATCCTTTTTACTTTCTAAATGTATGCTGGCTTTATAGTTGTCAATGATTCTTTTTACAATTGAAAGGCCCAGGCCACTGCCGGAAATCTTTTTTGTTTCTTCATTCCGGATACGAACAAACTCCCTGAAAAGTCTTGCCTGGTCATCCTCAGAAATGCCAATTCCTGTATCTTTAACAACAATATGAATTTCATGTTCGGTCTGATAAAGAGAAATATTCACACTTCCTTCTTTTTTGTTGTATTTGATAGCATTGGAAATGAGATTATTGAGTACGATTTCCATTTCTTCCCGGTCGGCATTCATTTCCAGCTTTTCAGGAAGATCTTTTTGAATGCTGATGTCTTTTTGGATGGCATATGGTTGCATGGTAGCGATGGCATCCTCAACTACTTCAGGGAGATTGATTTTCTCAATGCTTCTTTGTTTTTTCCCTGATTCGAGTTTTGTCAGGTCGAGCAGATCCATGATAAGATTTCGCATATTATCCATTCTGTCAAGTGATCGGTTGACCATCTGCATATAATCATTGATGTCATTGCCTGCCTCTTTGTTTTTCATCATCTGCAGATATCCTTCCACTGCATTGATTGGTGCTTTCAACTCATGCGAAAGAAGCGACAGGAACTGATAACGGATTTGCTTTCCCTCTTTGTTCATTCGGGCAGTCATTCGCTTGAGAAACAATTGCTTGGCCACATTTTCCAGGGAAGCCCGCAGCTCCTGTGGGGTAAAGGGTTTTGGGACAAAGTCGCTGGCCCCTTGCCTGGTGGCTTTTACTGCCACTTCAAGTGAAGCATAAGATGTAATCATCACCACATAAGATTCAATTTGCTGCTTATTGATGAAATTGAGTACATCCAGGCCCTGAATGCCGGGCAACTTATTGTCCAGCAGCACAATATCCGGTGTTTCTTTCTTCAGGATTTCAAGGGCTTCCTCACCGGTAGCCGCTTCATTCACAGTAAATCCAAACACATCGTCCATGAAAGGATAATCCAGGGTAAATTTTCTGAGAACACGCTTTACTCCAGCGCGAATCCCGGGTTCATCATCCACAACCAATACTGTAAATTTTTCCATAATTATGTCAGGAGTTTGTTGATGACTAAATATAATCCTTCTGTTTCTATGCCTTTTTCAAGGTAGGCATCTGCCTTTATCCAGGCCTGATCCTGTTGTTCCTGAAGTCTGAATGAAATGCCTGTTTCTGCCGCCACGTTGGTAGCAATGACAACAGGCACATCGGGATACCTTGATTTGCAACGAAAAGCCAATACAAAGCCACTGTCATCGTTTTCCATCATAAGGTCAAAAATGGCCAGATCCGGCCTGACTTGCTTCAGGATGTTCTCGGCTTCTTTCTGACTTTCAGCCGTGATAACCTCAAATCCTCTTTTTTCAAGTTTGAATGATGTCTGAAACAAATAATCAGTATCATCATCAGCCAGCAGAATTTTTTTCTTTGTTTTATCCATATTTTTTATCCCTCAACTTTTGGATGCCTGGGCAGTTCAACTGTAAATGTGGTTCCTGTTTCACCATCGGCGGGATTATCATTGCTTACCAGGGTGATTTTGCCCTTGTGCATCTTAATAATTCCATAAGTAGTAGGCAAGCCCAGCCCGGTGCCTTTGCCAATGCCTTTGGTGGTGAAAAACGGGGTGAATATTTTTTCCCTGATTTCTTCCGGTATGCCACTGCCTTCATCTTTTATTTCAATTTGTATATTCTCTTCATCACCATTGATGTTAATGTGTATATCACCACCCTCCGGCATAGCTTCTGTTCCGTTTTTTATCAGATTTGTCAGTGCTTGTATCATCTGTTCTTCATCCAGATAAACCTGAGTATTGTTCAGGTGGTTATGAATTTTTATACTGACCTTGTCGGGAATGACAAATGATCTGATGCTTTTCTGTATCAGATCGGTAATGCTTACATTGCTTTGCCTGACCTGATTTTTTCTGGCAAAATTCAGCAGATTGCCAACAATTTTCTTGCAGCGGGAGGCCTGATCTGCAATTATTTTATAATCTTCATACGCCTCGCTGTTTTCATCAACCTCATCCAGCAGCATATTGCTGTACATAATAACCACACCCAGTGGATTATTGAGCTCATGGGCTATGCCTGCTGACAACTGACCAAGATGGGCAAGTTTTTCCGACTGTTTGAGCGCCTGTTGAATGGAAGTCAGTTTTTCATTTTTTTGATGCAACTCCTCAATGGATCGGTGCATTTTTTCTATCGTGTAGGGCAAACACATGTCAATTTCTGCCAGGCCACGCAAGACCGCTACGGCATGTTCCTCACAACTGTCGTAACCACAAGCCTGGCAATTGAGTCTGTCTTCCGGTTCCTCCTTACCCATGGCAGACCACAATGCATATATTTCTTCGTTATCGGGCATTTTCACCCGTTGATCATCCGGTTTAAACGTTCTGGTCATGTCCAGATCCTTAAACCTGTGTATGTATTTCTCCCAGCTTTTCTGGTCAAGATTGTTCATTTTTTCCTTGACATAGCGGGTAATATGTGCTCTGTTTTCATAACGTTTCCCGTTTCTGGACATACCGGGTCCCATAATGCAGCCTTCACAGCAAAGCAACTCCAGATGATGATCGTTAATCAGGCCATAATCAAATTCCTGTATGGCATCCTTGAAATTCACCCTGCCTTCTGCCACCACAATATTCCCTTTAAACAGATTTTCGTGAACATTAATGGTTTGGATGATGCCTCTGCTAATGGGAAAAATAGAACCGCGTCCACCAAAAGGCGGGTCAAATTCGCTGGCTTCGGTATTTTCCGGTTTAATCTCCTGTGCTTCCAGCATTTTCCTGAATTCTGAGAAAGTCAGGACAGCATCCACTTCATCAGACTCTTCTTTTTTTGCTACACAGGGGCCGATAAAAACAAGTTTGTATTTTTCACCGTACATTTCTTTCAGTGCTCTAGCCAGAGCCATAACAGGAGACACTACAGGGGCAAGATTATCTGTCAGATGGGGATGATATTTTCTGATAAAGTTGACAATGGAGGGACAGTCAGAGCTGATGAATCGTCTCTCATCATCAGAAGTCAACAAATCTTTGTAGCGCAAAGCTACCAGATCTGCACCAAATGAAACCTCGGTAACCATGTCAAACCCAAGTTTTCTAGTCATACCGACAAATTTACGGTAATCGTTGACTTCAGGAAAATCAGCAGGAAAGCTTGGTGCCACCATAGCAATAACCGGTTCATGTCTCAAGAGCAATTTTTCAGCCATACTTTCAGATTTTCTGAAGTTTTTGGCTTTTCTGGTACACACACGGATGCAGTTTCCGCAGCCTATGCATCTGTCCTGTATCACTTCTGCCTGACCAT
>JBKGYK010000008.1:0-55711 GCA_046546095.1 Bacteroidales bacterium | reverse complement strand
AACTTGGGGCAACGTCCCAAGTAAATATATCACGGTAGAAATAAAGGCTGAAAGCGATGTAGTGAGCGATGTCGAACTGCCTTAGATAAACTACCCCAGGTTACAAGCCTTTACACAATAATCTAACAAAAGCATATAATAATTTAAAAACATCTCGATTAATCATTTTGAAATGCAATTGGTAAAATTTTCCACGGAAATTGCAGTAGAACCAAAAAGACTAATGGTGGAACTTTCAATAATTTCTATTTGCTTGTTTATCACATCTTTAATTCTGCTGTCCGGGATATAATGACCATGTTTCCGAAGTAGTTCATTGTAAATGTTCCCAAAGACATCGGCATCTATTCTTTTATTAGCATCAGAATGCGTGCTTTTTTGGGTATGTGATTTAATTGAAAATGCTTAGTTTTCCCAGCTAAACCCAGCATAGTACCGGAAACCTTACGCAATGATAAGCATTTTGCAAATGAACAAAATAACATACTTATCAAATGATCTTTCATTTTTCCGCTCTGGCACAAAAACAAAAGCAGGCGCCATAAGTGAAATAACATATGACAAAGTTCAAATATCAAATAAATCGCTAATATCAATTTTCAAAATTCAAATAAAGGCAATGTGCAATTATTGAATCGTGGCCAGGAGTGCATAAAAAAAGCCGGCAGAACCGGCTTGATTTTAATGTATATGCTGTTATCAAATATGAATCACTTCATCGTAGGCGGCAGCAGCAGCTTCCATAATGGCCTCAGACATGCTGGGGTGCGGATGAATGCTCTTGATCAGCTCCTTGCCGGTGGCTTCGAGTTTTTTGGCCACCACAATTTCGGCTATCATCTCAGTTACGTTGTCGCCAATGAAATGAGCGCCCAGAATTTCGCCGAGTTTTTCATCAAACACGAGCTTGATAAAGCCATCGTTGTTGCCGGCAGCACTTGCTTTTCCGGAAGCTGAGAAGGGGAATTTACCGATTTTCACCTCATAGCCGGCTTCCTTGGCCTGCTCCTCTGTCATGCCCACCGAGCCGATTTCAGGCATGCTGTACACAGCACCCGGGATGTTGTTGTAATCGATGGGATCGGGATCTTCGCCGGCAATTTTTTCGACGCAGGCAATGCCTTCGGCAGATGCCACATGCGCCAGAGCCGGACCGTGTACAATGTCGCCAATGGCATATACGCCATCCACATTGGTGCGGTAAAACTCATCCACTTTTACCTTATCGTTTTCAAGCTCAATACCCATGTCTTCAATGCCAATGTTTTCCAGGTTAGGCGTTACTCCTACCGCGGACAACACGATATCGGCCTCGTGATCTTCCGTGCCTTTTTTGGTTTCAATTTTCACCTGGCATTTCTTGTCTTTAACCTTCACTTCTTTCACTGAAGATTTGGTCATAACCTTGATGCCTGCCTTTTTAAAGGAGCGGGCAAGCTGTTTGCTCACCTCTTTATCTTCGTTTGGCACCAGTTCGGGCAAAAATTCCACCAGGGTAACTTTTGTGCCCAGGGAATTGTAAATGTAAGCAAATTCAGAACCTATGGCTCCGCTGCCTACAATAATCATGGATTCGGGCTGCTTGTCCAGTGTCATGGCTTCGCGGTAACCAATGATGTGCTTTCCGTCCTGTTTTACATCGGGCAGCTCTTTGCTGCGGGCTCCGGTAGCCAGTATGATATGTTTTGCTTCCAGGCTTTCCTTTTCATCATCTTCATTGGTGACTTCCACTTTCCCTTTTCCGGCAAGTTTTCCAAAACCTTTATGAACAGTGATTTTATTCTTTTTAAACAAAAACTGAATGCCTTTGCTCATTTTTCCGGCCACGTTACGGCTGCGTTCGATAATTTTCGGAAAATCCGGTTTGATGTCCCCCTCTGCTGAAATGCCATAATCTTCAGCGTGTTGCATGTAGTTGTACACCTGGGCGGATTTGATCAGTGCTTTGGTTGGGATACAACCCCAGTTGAGGCAAACACCACCGGTTTCAGCTTTTTCAACAACGGCAGTTTTCATTCCCAGCTGGGATGCACGAATAGCGGCAACATAACCACCGGGGCCACTACCAATAACTATTAAATCGTATTTCATAATATGATTTTTTTATTTATGATCATTCTTTGATTGCAAATTTCACAAATCTCTGGCAGTAATACAACAATGCGGTATGCTTTGTTCATGCCGGGATGTTAAAAACTATGGCTGAAGGTATCGCATATACGGTTTGCCCCCATATTAAAGAAAATAAGGCAGGCTCAGTAACTGTATGGATTTCCCTATTGCTGTTGATTGCTGTTTTTTGATTGCGGATCATTATCTTTAATCAATACTGAAAAGATAAAGAGAACAATTACGGAGGCAATAAAAATCACGAAAAGTGATGTCAGGGATCGTCTGAGGATGTTTTCAAGATCAATGACATTCCATATGCCGAGAATAGCAAGGACAGTCATCAGGAGTACCACAAAAACAAGGATGTAAGCCGTTACTTTTTTTAATCCGTTCATAGATGAATATTTTTAATGGTCACAATTAATTTTTCCAGTGAGTTACAGCTCTTTACGTCATCATGGTAAATGAGTTCCCACAGAGGCTGTCCCTCATTTTCTTTGATGATAACGTATATATCGGCACTTTTGTTACAGCTGATTTCAAATCCGTATCGTCTGAGAGCATGACAAGTCCATTGAAAGACTGTTCCATTGCCATGTACACAAACTTCTCTTATTTTCTGCACAGGCAAAATAAATTTTCCGGCTTTTCTGTCAAAGCGTATTTCATCAGAGGGCACCAGCTTATCAATATCCCCCTGCAGCACCAGGTCTTCAGGCAAACCGGAGACAATTTCACCCTGATCAATCATCCAAAGCTTATCCGTATAGTTCATAGCAATTTCCAGATCGTGGGATGAAAGGATGATACATTTGCCGGTGGTTGCGGCCTGCCTGCGTAAAAGGCGCATGAGCTCATACCGGTTTTTGATGTCAAGATGCGCTGCCGGTTCGTCAAGGATAATCAAAGGAGTATCCTGTGCCAGTGCCCGTGCTATCATGGCCCGTTGTTTCTCCCCATCGCTGATTTCTCCCAATTGTCTTGCGGCGAGATGGCTGACCTGCATTTGCTGCATGGCAAGTTTTTGCCGTTGTATATCATCCGCACCGGGTTTGCTCATCAAGCCCGTGTATGGATATCTTCCAAAAGCCACCAGTTCGTACACATGCAAATTGGTAGGAAGACTTTCACTGGCTGCCACATAACTTACCAGCCGGGCCTTTTTTCTTGCACTCAGTGCAGAAGGGTTTTTTCCCAGGATTCTGATATCTCCCTCCAGAACCGGCAAGAGTCCCATCAGGGATTTCAACAATGTACTCTTTCCTGCTCCATTTGGGCCAAGCAAACCTATCACCTCTGCACTGCCGGCGATCAGGTTCATATTTCGGATCAGCTTATTGTTCCGGTATCCAATGCCGAGATTTTCAGTTTCCAGGTATGTTTTTCTTTTGTCTTTCACTGAAAAAAGCTTTTGCGTTTGCTCAATATCAACCAGAAAATAAAGGGAATTCCTACCAGTGCCGTGATCGAATTTATTGGCATCACTGAATCACCCGGGCCAAAATTGCTGAGTATATCAGAAAAGAGCATCACGCCCGCTCCTCCTACCATACTGGCAGGCAGAAGCCATCGATGGTCAGAGCACCTGAAAATACTGCGGATAATATGAGGCACGGCAATTCCAATAAAACCGATGGGGCCACAAAATGCAGTAATGCTGCCTGCCAGAATTGACACACAAACAAAAATCAACAAGCGGATCAGCAATACCGGTGTGCCCATTGCACGTGCATTGTCTTCGCCCAGCAGCAGGATATTCAGATGCTTTGAAATCAGCCAGGAGACAAAAAGACCTACAAGAATAACCGGAGCAAGCAATTTCAAATCGTCCGGTGAAACAGAACGAAGGCTGCCCATTGTCCAGAGAACATAGAGTTTAAGGTCTGCAGCCTGGCTGAGATATTGCAAAAGGCCAACAATAGCAGAAATCACTGCCCCGATCAGCACCCCCAGTATCAACAAAGTCATGATGTCTTTTTGACGTATAGAAATCAGAGAAACGATCAACATGACCAGGCCTGCACCTATGGCACCGGATACCACGAGCCAGAGGCTTCCTGCAGACCCCTGAAGCATCGCTCCGCCTGTACCTGCACCAAGCACAACCAAAGCCACACCGAGACTGGCACCGGAAGAAATCCCCAGGATATAGGGTCCTGCCAGAGGATTTCTAAACAGGGTTTGCATAAGTAACCCACTGACTGAGAGAGCAGCCCCGGCCAAAACTGCTGTCAACACCCTGGGCAGACGGAACAGACTAAAGGCAGCATACCATCCGGCATCCGTATCAGCCGTACCGGTAAACCAGGCCATAAGCCGGGAGAGACCAATCTCAGTACTTCCTGTCAGCAAGTCTGCAACAAACAAGATCAGACTGCCAATCAGCACAATGGCCATGAGGAAATATGCTCGTAAGCTGCTTTTCATTCACGCAAAGCTTTGTAATATATCAATGTGTCATTATCCAGCATTTCCGGATGAAAAATTCTGATGAGGTCGGACAAGAGGTGATCGGGATTCACTACGGCAGATTCATAAAAATCATTGCCTGTACCATTGCTTCGTTTATTGTTATTAAAAATCCGGATCTCCGCCAGTTTGTGAAACGACTCCAGCCGTCTGTCAGCCGCAAAAACAGCATTGTAAGAGTTGGCATTGCCGGTATTGATCCATACATCCGCATCCATTGATCGTTGGTAAACTTTTTCAATATCCACGGCATGACTTTCGGTTCCCGGATAATCTCCGAAGATGTACTGTCCTCCGGCATCGCTGATGAGTTTTGCCAGATATGATTCACCACCAGGCACCCACCACACGCCCTGCCATGGAACATTGGTTAATACTTTGGGAGCAGGTTTATCAGCAGGCAATTTGTTTTTAAGCTGAAGGTAATTTTCGGTTTTTGTTGTGATCAGGCTGTCAGCCTCAGGCATAAGATCATAGAATGCAGCAAAAAACCGCAGCCATTCAAGTTTGGCCAGGGGTGTCTGTTCCAGATAATCACCAACCACCACAACGGGAATGCCCAGTTTTTCTAACTGTCTGAGGGGTCTTAGTTCTGAGGGTTGAATTACATAGGCAAAAACCACATCCGGATTTAAGCTGATGATTTTTTCCATATTCAGATTCTCGGAAAACCCTACCTCTTCAAGTTCACCTCGCTTCACTGCCTGTTGTAAGTGCTTATTGAACAGATAGTCAGTACCACTGAGCCCGGCAACACTTTCTGCCTGTTTCAGAGCATGCAGATATGCCATATGTGTGGTTGACATGCAAACGACTTTTTCTACTGGGATTCCAATTTCATGCTGATCCGGATTCCTGCTTAAAGTGTAGATAAATTCCTCATTCTCTGCTTGCTGCCACGGGCGATTTACAACCATTGTATACCCTGTTGGGGATTTTTTTATCTCAAAACCATCTGCATATATGTTTGTTACAGTGCTCTTGTCAGCAAGATCATGTACATCAGCATCTTGACATGCAAATGACAACAAGATTACAATCAGCAGAGTGATATATGTGGGATACAATTTCACAACCAGCAAAATAAGCAAAACTAATTGTATTGTGGAAACAGAGCTTTCAATTTTATTTCTAAGAAACAGCACAAGTTATGCATACATGTATGTCGGACAGAAAACAGGCCAAAGCGAACAGGAAAAATCATTATGCCAAAAACAATTCACCCCTGCTCTGCCGTATAGTCTTACGGAAAACAGGGGTGTTTGTAATAATTGCTGTAATAAGTAAATTATGCCTTGATGAAATTCAGAATTTTATCAGATTTCGGGCTTACTTTGGGTTTGGCAACATCCACAAGCTCACCATTTTCGTTGATCATGTATTTCTGGAAATTCCAGCTGACTTTTGAATCCATTGCATTATTCAGCTTTTTATCTGTAAGCCACGCATATACAGGATGCTTTGATTTGCCTTTGACCTTAACTTTTGACATCATTAAAAATTCCACACCGTAATTTTTCTCACAAAAGGCTTTGATATCCTCTTCACTGCCGGGTTCCTGATTCATAAAGTCGTTGGATGGAAATCCTACAATCATAAAGTCATCGCCGCCAAACTCTTCGTGGAGTTCCTGCAATCCTTCGTACTGTCCGGTAAATCCACACCTGGATGCGGTATTTACAATCAAAACTTTCTTACCCCTGAATGTATCAAAATTGATAATTTCTCCGTTGATATTCTCTGCCTGCAGGTCGTAAAAACCAGTCTGTGCAGTAGTGTCCGTATTTAATGTCATAATAAATGCTGTTAAAAAAATGAGTATTTTCATAATGTTTAGTTTGTGTATTGAACAGCAATTCTCTTATTTTTGTTTACAGAAACATAAAAAAAAGCAAAATGTCAGTAAATGAAAAGAAAATCAACCGGTATGTAAGAATATATGAGCAGTTGGAGAATCTGACTGTTCCTGTTGCCAATCCTGTTAGCAGAATGGCAACGATAGTGGCTGTATTGCATCACAAGCAGGCATTGTTTTTCTGGACAGGTTTTTATCTGCTGAATGACAGCGGACAATTACAGGTTGGGCCGTATCAGGGGCCGCTAGCATGTCTGGAGCTAAAGAAGGATACAGGTGTCTGCTGGGCGGGAATACGTCAGGAAAAGGCCATGGTGGTCAGTGATGTAGAAAAGTTTCCTGGTCACATTGCATGTGATTCACGTTCCAGATCAGAGATTGTTGTACCGCTATACGACGATAAAAACAAGCTTATTGGAGTGCTGGATGTTGACAGTGACAAATACAATAGTTTTGATGAAACCGATAGTCAATGGCTGTCCCGCATTGTAAACCTGGTTTATCAAAAACAGTGATGTTTACTTTTCTTCTTTACCTTTTTCGGCGTCAGGATCAAGATCATCGAAACTGACATTGGTAAATTTTTCTGCTTCCTCATCCGGTTCTTTCACATCATTTTCTTCGGGATTTTTGCCTTCCGGTGTTTCCGGCCTTTCTTCACTTTTCTCAGTATTTTCATCTTCCTGCATATCCAGGCCGCCTTTTTCCAGGGATTCATCAACATGTTCCCGGACAAAACCTACTGCATCCTCAAAGGCTCTGGTAAATTTGTCAAAATCTTCTTTGTAGAGAAAAATTTTGTGTTTTTCATATCGAAATGAATCTTTCTTTTTAAAAACCTTTTTGCTTTCCGTAATGGTTAAAAACAGATCTCCGCTTCTTGTTTGTTTCACATCAAAGAAGTAAGTACGCCTTCCAGCCCTTACAGTTCGAGCGAAGATTCCTTGGTTGCGATTTTTTTCTTTACCTTCCATCCTGCTGTATTAATTGGTACTACCACAAATATAGTAAACCTTTTCTTGAAACAAAAGCTTTTTAAAAATTATTGCAAAACAAATAAAAAATACGCTACTTTGCATTCGCATAAAGGTTCTCAATAATGATTAGCAGAAGACTACTAAGAACAAAAGTAATGCAGGTTTATTACGCCAATGTCCAGCAAGGCAAAGGCGACCTTAACGCTGCAACAAAGGAGTTGGACAAAAGTGTACATGGTACGCTTGAATTGTATTATGAAATTTTATCAATCATTACTTATCTGGCGGATTATTCCGGGCATAAGATAGAAATTGCACTGGCCAAGAATCTTCCTACCTATGAAGATTTACATCCCAGAAGGAATTTTGTAGATAATCCTGTCATTGAAGCCATCAGGCAGGCTGAGTGCTTTCAGAAGCAAACAAAGGCTCCTCGCATACCCCGTGATGAACATGAAAAGTATATTCGTGATCTGTATGAAAAGATTTATGAGACAGAAGAGTTTCGCAGCTATCTGGACACAGACAAACCCAGCTTGAGCCAGCACAAGAACATCATCATTTATATCATCAATTATTTTTTGGTGGATGATCCCACCCTTGATCAGATGATTGAGGAGTTTGGCTTATACTGGAATGATGACATAGGATTTGTCTGCAGTTTACTGGAAAAATCCATTCAGCGGGTGAAAAAGCCTGGCAATGATAATTTCCTTATCATGAAGGAATATACATGTGAAGCAGACCGGGAATTCGGCAAGCATTTACTGCGTAAAGCCCTGATACATGACAATGAATATGAAGAAATGATAGAAGAGCACTCCAAAAACTGGGATATCGAACGCATAGCCATTGTCGATAAAATCATTATGAAGCTTGCTATCACTGAGTTCATACATATGCCAGCAGTTCCGGTAAAAGTAAGCATAAATGAATATATAGAAATCAGCAAATTCTACAGTACCCTTAAAAGCAATGCATTCATTAACGGATTGCTTGACCAGATCGTTGTTGCCTTAAAAAAGGAAGGCAAAGTAAAAAAAACCGGCCGTGGACTTGTTGGCGGGGTGTAGAATAAGAAAAAACTGAGAAATGGATTTTTCACAGCAATAAGAAAATTGTACCTTTACAAAAATTTAAATTATAATTATAATGAATACAAAATATTATATTCTGATTATTGTGATGCTTGCAGGTCTGCTTTCCTTCAGTTGTGACAATTCTAAAGAGCCCGACTCCAATGATGGGAAAATTGATACGAAGGATGTTAAAAACCCAATCAGTGCAGACAAGGAGGGTGACCTAAGTGAGTTGCCTGAATTTGATTTTCCGGTCAAAGAGTACAATTTTGGTACCGTGATTCAGGGAGAAAAGGTAGCCTACACTTTTACTTTTACGAATGTCGGAGGCTCTGAGTTGATTATCAATAATGTGAAAGCCTCTTGTGGGTGTACAGCACCAAAATGGACTAAAAAGCCGATTGCTCCCGGTGAGGACGGTTACGTGGAGGTGACATTTGACAGTCAGGGCAGACAGGGCGAACAAAAGAAAAGTGTTAAGGTTTTCGCGAATACGCAACCAAAGACAAAAGAGTTAAGAATAATGTGTAATATTGTAACACAATAAAAAAACAAAGCATATGAATTTATTAGGAATTATTTTAATGATGGACCCAAACGCTACAGGCGAGCAGGGTGGACAGTGGAGTAGCTTTATTTTTCTGGCACTCATACTGGTAGTATTTTATTTCTTTATGATCCGGCCACAGATGAAGCGGCAGAAAGAAATGCGCAAATTCCGCGAAAGCCTGGATAAAGGTGATAAAGTATTGACTGCCGGTGGAATTCACGGCAAAATCAAAGCGGTAAAAGAAACCACCTTTGATCTTGAAATTGCCGATGGCGTTATAATATCAGTTGAAAAATCCACGGTTAATCCCGTTGGTGTACAGCAATCAAGATAGCATTCGGCTTGGCTAAAGACAAAAACAGATTTAAGCAACTTTTAGATAAACTGATGCAGGTCAAAATAAACCGAAAAACACTGGTTTTCGGTTTATTTTTGGCTATATCGACTATTTTGTGGCTACTCAACGCGCTTAACAAGGAGTACGCACACAACATCACCTACCCTGTCATTTTTAAAAATTTACCATCCGGCCTTGAACTGGACAAAAGTGAAAACCCCAGGCTGGACATTGAAATTCATGGTCACGGCTATGATATTCTGAGTTACAAACTTGACCACGCTAAGCCCCCCCTTATCATCAATTTAGACAAAACAGTACCCGGCAAAATCAATGATGATCACTACTATATTACTTCCCGCAGTATTCGCTCCGAAGTAAGTAAACGCATTAAAGGGAAACTTAATCTCAACCAGATAAAGCCGGACACATTGCATCTATATGTCAGTAAGTCCATCACTAAGCAGGTATTTGTTTCCCCACGTATTCACTTCAAGCCTGCCCGGCAGTATATGGTTACAGCTGGTCCGTTTCTGACACCTGACACTGTCGAAGTTACAGGTTCACGCCGCATTGTCAATACGATTGATACCATTTTCACCAAAAAAATGGATTATGGCAGGATCAACAGTAACATCAACCGGCATATTCCTTTGGAAATACCAGAAAAAATAGTTTGTGACCCCCAAAGGGTAAAGCTGAGCATTCATGTTGAAAAATACACAGAAACAGGAATCACTGTTCCGGTAGAAGTAATCAACATCCCTGACAGCATTGATGTTGAGCTAGTTTCAAATGACATCAGGATATCGTTTCAGGTACCGGTGAGCAAATACAAACAAATCAGCGAGGATGATTTCCGGCTTCGTGCAGATTTTCAGGAGGCCAGGGACAATAAGCTGTATCCTGAACTCGTAATACATCCGGAATATATCAGTCGCATCCGGCTGCATCAGGAAAGTGTAAAATTCATCAGGCAAAAATCATTGAAGGAATGAAAAAGGCAGGACTTGCAGGCGGCATAGGCAGTGGCAAGAGCAATATAGCAAGAGCTTTTGAAATTCTTGGTGTACCTGTTTATTATGCAGATCCTGAAGCCCGCCGACTGATGCATTCAGAAGAAATGCAACAAGCCATAAACCAGGCATTGCAAACAAACGTCTTTCATGAAGGCAGGCTTGACAAGCAAAAAATGTCTGATATTATTTTTAACGATGAAGATGCACGCAGGAAAGTAAACAATATTGTGCACCCTGCCGTACATAAAGATTTTGAACAGTGGGCAGCAAGACAATCAGCACCACTGGTCCTTGTTGAAGCATCCATTATGTTTGAAACAGGATTTTATAAAAAACTGGATGCTACCATCCTTGTGCTTGCCGATGAAAAAGAACGGCTTGAGCGGGTAATGCAACGGGATAACGCAGACCTGGCATCTGTTATGGAACGGGTAAAATCCCAGAAAAAGCCGGAGATGCATAAAAATCTGGCAACATATTTGATAAGCAACAACAATAAAGATGAGGTTTTACCTCAAATATTATATATTTATAATTCTTTGATTTATGGCTAAATACGGAAAATGGTTGGGTGGAGGCCTGGGCTTTGTCCTGGGTGGACCCATAGGTGCGATTCTAGGTTTTGCAGTTGGCAGTTTTTTTGACTCTGACAACAAAATGACATCGCCACAATCAAGCAGAGGTAATTTTGCAGCATCATTGATAGTGCTCGTGGCGGCTGTGATGAAAGCTGACAATAAAGTATTGAAATCCGAGCTGGATTTTGTTAAAAAATTCTTTTACAACACATTTGGTCCGGAAAAAGCATCTGATGCAATTATGATGCTCAGGGATATCCTGAAAAAAGACATCCCTGTGGAAGATGTATGTATGCAGATCCAGCGGAATATGCCCTATGCTGAAAGACTGCAGTTAATTCATCTGCTGTTTAATATTTCGCTGGCTGACGGACAAGCTGATGAAAGAGAAATTCAAATGATCAGGAAAATCAGCACTTTTCTGCGAATAGACCAAAAGGATTTCTCCTCCATCAAGTCCATGTTTGTAAAAGATACAAACGCAGCCTATAATATTTTGGAGATTGAACCAGGAGCCGGTCCGGATGAAATCAAGAAAGCATACAGAAAAATGGCCGTTAAGTATCATCCTGATAAGGTAAGTCATCTGGGAGAAGATTTCCAAAAATCGGCAACAGAAAAATTTCAAAAAGTAAATGAGGCATACGAAACCCTGAAAGCACAAAAGAATTTTTCATAATTTTGAGCAACAAAATGATTTATTAACGATAAGGAGAGAGAGATATGTATCTGGAAGGAATTTTAGCAATCGGGGGCAAACCCGGACTATACAAAATGGTATCACAGGCCAGAAACAGCCTGGTAGTAGAATCACTTGACAACGGAAAAAGATTTCCAGCATTTGCCTCTGCACAAATCAGTGCGTTGGAAGATGTTGCCATCTATACCAATGATGAAGAGAAACCCCTGGTGGAAGTATTTAACAATATTTTCGAGTTGTACGATGGGGAAAAGGTTTTGAGTCATAAATCACCCAAAGAAGAAATTGTCGGATTTATGGAAAAAGTATTGCCTGAATACGATAAAGACAGGGTGCATCCCGGCGACATGAAAAAAATCATTCAGTGGTACAATATCCTCGTTGACAAGGATATTCTCAATGAAAAGGCCATTGAAGAGTACGAAAAGGAACTCGCTGAGAAAGAGAAAGAAGAATAGAGTCAACACAGATGCTAAAAAACTGCCTGATAAAGCAAAGTGAGCTTTATCAGGCAGTTTTTTTTAGCTCAGTTTATCTTTCAGATATTTTCCTGTATAGGATTTCTTACATTTCACCAAATCTTCAGGCAAGCCCGCAAAAACAATTTCGCCACCTTTATCGCCACCTTCCGGGCCCAAATCAATTACCCAGTCAGCAGATTTTATGATCTCAGGATTGTGTTCAATAATGAGTATGCTATGACCACGATTTTTGAGTTGCTGCAAAGAATCCAGCAATTTGTGAATATCATGAAAATGCAAACCTGTTGTTGGCTCATCAAAAATGAACAATCCTGGTTCTGCGGTTTCCTTACTCAGATAGCTAGCCAGTTTGATTCGCTGGCTTTCTCCTCCACTCAGGGTATTGGATGCCTGCCCCATTTTCAGATATCCCAGCCCCACTTTTTGGTAATTCTCCAGCAACCTGACAATATGCTTTTCATATTTACCTGAGCTTTCAGAAAAGAAGTCAATTGCCTGATTGATGGTAAGTTCAAGCAAATCATTGATGTTTTTGCCACGGAATTCAACCTCCAGGATATCTTCTTTGAAACGCTTTCCATGACATTCATCACAGGTAAGATATACATCAGCCATAAACTGCATTTCCACCTTAATCTGCCCCTCCCCTTTACAGGTTTCGCAACGTCCGCCATCAACATTGAAGGAAAAATAGGCAGGCTTGTATTTTCTGAGCCGGGATAGCTTTTGTTCTGCGTAAAGCTGCCGGATATCATCCCAGGCTTTGATGTAAGTAACCGGATTTGAACGCGATGATTTTCCTATGGGATTCTGGTCCACGTATTGTATCTCTTTCAGCATGGAAAAAGCCCCGCCGGCAGATTTATATAATCCTGGTTTGCGGGAATAGTCTCCCAGCTTACGGCTAATCACAGGGCTGATAATATCACGGACCATGGTGCTTTTGCCGGATCCGCTCACGCCGGTCACCACACACATTACTTCGAGTGGCAGCTCCACAGTCTCGATTTTCAGATTATTCTGTCGCAAGCCATGGAACAACAAACTGTGTTGCCAGGATTTTCTTTTTTCCGGCAATGCGATATGTCTTTTTTGATTGAGATAATCAGCAGTAATTGACTGTTTGCTTTTGAGCAATTCAGGCAATGAGCCGGTAAACACAATTTCTCCGCCGAGGTAACCTGCACCCGGCCCGATATCAACGATGTAATCGGCTTCACGGATTACGGCTTCCTCGTGCTCAACCACCACAACCGTGTTTTGCAGGTTACGCAGTTTTTTCAGAACATCCACAAGCAAATGGGTATCCCTGGGATGTAAGCCCACGGACGGTTCATCAAGGATATACATGGATCCTACCAGAGAGCTTCCCAGAGAAGTTACAAGATTGATACGCTGGGTTTCTCCACCCGACAAGGTAGATGAATGGCGGTTTATGGTCAGATAAGGCAAGCCAACTTTCATCATGAATTCAAGACGGCTGGATATTTCCTGTAAAATGCGGTCTGCAATCTGATGTTCCCTCTGTGAAAGTGCAATATTATCAAAATGTGCAGCCAGTTTTTCTATGGGCAGATTTACCAGATCCGGCAAACTGGTTTTGTTTATTTTGACCCAGGATGCTTCTTTTTTCAGACGCGTACCTCCGCATTCAGGGCATTTGGTACGTCCTCTGTAGCGTGACAACATGACACGGTATTGAATTTTGTATTTCTTTTTATCAAGATACTTGAAAAAATCCCGGATACCACGAAAAGCATGGCTTCCCTCCCACAGCATTTGCTTTTGTTCTTCTGTAAGGTCAATATAGGGTCTGTGCACAGGAAAATCAACTTTCGGAGAATTGATAATAAGTTGGTCTTTCCATTTTTTCATTTTATCACCACGCCAGGCAACAACACAATCATCCCAGACAGACAGGTTTTTATCAGGGATAACCAGATCTTCATCCACACCAATCACGCTGCCGTAACCCTCACATTCGGGACAGGCTCCTACCGGATTGTTGAAAGAAAACATGTTTTCCGTGGGTTCTTCGAATTGCATCCCGTCTTCTTCAAACACAGTGGAAAAACTTTTCTGATTATACTTCCCATCAGTCTCAGTTACAATGGTACAGCGATAATCCCCTTCTTTGAATGCCATTTCGGCAGAATCACGGATACGGCTTTTTGTTGCTTTGTCATGCCGGTTTTTCAGACGGTCAAGTACAACACAGACCTGCTTTTTATCCAGCTTCTCCTGTTCGAGTTCATCGATTTTTCTGATTTTTCTGTTCAGCCACAATCTGCGGAAGCCCTTTTCTTTGAGATTCACCATCCAGTTGGCTTTTCTATCCCCGGCAATATCCATGGGGAAACAGATGTACACCTTGCTCTCTTCCGGCTTGCTTTCCAGATACTCAACAACATCATTGACATCCTGTTTTTTCACAAGATTTCCCGAGACCGGAGAATACGTCTTTCCGATGCGGGCGTACAGCAACTTCAGAAAATCATAAATCTCTGTCATTGTTCCCACAGTAGAGCGTGATGAACGTGTGCCGGTTTTTTGCTGAATGGCAATTGCCGGCGGAATGCCACTGATAAGATCAACATCGGGTTTGGAAAGACGTCCGAAAAACTGACGTGCATAGGATGACAAACTTTCAATGTAGCGGCGCTGGCCTTCAGCATACAAAGTATCAAACACCAGACTTGACTTTCCGGAACCGGATAAGCCGGTGACAACCACCAGTTTGTCGTGGGGAATATCAAGGCTGACTTCTTTCAGATTGTGAACCCTGGCACGTTTTACATGTATTTTGTTTTCTTTCATTCGTTATGGTACAATTTTTGATGCGTTGTATGATAGTAAAAATAAAAGTACAAAGATGCACAAAACCATAATTTTTTTTATCTTTGTGCAACAGTTTTTGAACAAAAACGTTTAATTGATAGTTTAACACATAAATGGAGGGTCGCCTATAACGCAAACTTTACGCTTTTAACTAATAAAAACAGAACATATGGATTTAGCCAGGCTAAAAGACCAGGAGCTTGTGGAGCGTTTTGTTAAAGGCGACAAAGATTGCATTCAGGAACTTATCAATCGCCACAAAGACAGAGTATATACCTATATACTTTTGATTGTCAAAAATTCCCACGTTGCTGATGATTTATTTCAGGACACCTTTATCAAGGTTATCAAATCCCTGGAAAAGAATAAATACAAGGATGAAGGTCGTTTTCTTTCCTGGGTAATCAGAATTGCCCACAACCTGACAATTGATTATTTCAGAAAAAACAAAAATCAAAACACCTACTCCAACGATAACTCGGAAGTTGATTTGCTGAATTCCCCCAAATTTTCGGACAGCACGGTAGAAGAGCATATGATCGAAGACCAGAAAGTAAAAGATGTTCGCTTTTTGATTGACAAGCTTCCCAAAGATCAAAAACAGGTTGTCCTGATGCGCCATTACGGTAACATGAGTTTCAAAGAGATATCCGAACAAACCGGAGTGAGCATCAATACCGCATTGGGACGCATGAGATATGCCCTGATAAACATGCGCAAATTGATGGAAGAACATCACATGAACCTTGCGAATTTTTAGTAGTTTCGTAAAAAATCCATTTTATGAAACACATCATTCTAACGCTGCTCCTGAGTATCCCATTGATTTCTATGGGCCAGAAATCACCCGAGGATATTCTGGAGCCGTTTTTTGACAGCTTTGATAAGAGTCCAGACCAGGCCATTGAGTACATTTTCACCACAAATCCATACATCAACAAGAATCAGGAAGGAATTGACCGCATTAAAGAACGGCTTAATACCTCCCGTAAACTTCTGGGAGAGTATTATGGTGAAGAGCTCATCAGGATAGAAAATGTAGGAGATTCTTTTGTCAGGTATTCATATATGCTTAAATATGATCGTCAACCCGTAAAGATTGAAATTATTCTTTACAGGCCTGATGAAACTTGGCTCCTTTACACCATGCAGTTTGACGACAAGCTAAGTAAGGATTTTGAAACTACAGGGGAATGATTCTCCTGCGTCCATCACTTTTAATTCCTTTGAATAAACATTATCCGGCCGGAAATCCTGCCATCAAAGAGTACTTATTTTCAGCAGGATATTTTATCTGACCAGACGCACTTTCCCGCTGTATTCATTGACAATACCGGATTTGTCTTTAAATGTACAAATCCAGCCATAAATACCCTGTTCCAGGACATGATCACCTTTCATGATGTTCCCCTGATTGGTGCCATCCCAGGAGCCATCATTGCATGCATCACATCCTTCAGAATGATCATAGTCTGTGGTTTCAAATACCAGCTCCCCCCACCGGTCATACACCCTGAGGACAAAGTCATTGGGATCGATACCCTGTCCGCAAACAGAGAAACAATCATTGATGCCATCACGATTTGGGGTAAATGATGTAGGCGCATAAAATGAGTATGCTTCCCTGATATTGATTGTTTTATATGTTGTATCAAGACAATTGTGCACATTTTCACCAATGAGCATTGCTTCGAACTCCCCTACTCCGACATACCGGTGTCTGACATTGGTAGCGCTGTATTCTGACGAATCTCCGTCACCAAAATACCAATACAGGCTGTCAACCCTGGATGAAACCGAGTAAAACGTAACTTCAGGATTCAGAATTGAGGGTTCTACCGGCTCGTGATAAAATTCCACATCAGGTTTTGGATATACCCTGATCATATTTTCTTTTTCACGTACCCTGGTACATCCGTTTTCATCAGTGAGTTTTAGTGTAACCGAATAATATCCGCTGTTGCGGAAAACATGTTCGGGATGATGTTCATAGGAAAAAGAATCATCTCCGAAATTCCATTCAAACTCAGCATTTTCAACACCATTTGTTTCTGTAAAATTGACTGTAAGCGGCGGACAACCTGCCACCACATCAGACACAAAATTATTTGCCGGGGTTGGCCATACATGAATGTAAACAGAATCCCTGACTGCCGGGGTTGTACATCCGTCAGTTACCCTGATGTTGTAATAGCCCGATTCAGTGGGATAAACGGTGGCAGGGGAAGGAATAATTTGTTCTCCATTGAGATAAATATTGTATGGTCCTCCGTTGCCACCGGTCATTTCAGTAAAAAGCCTGACCGGTTCACCTTCGCATATGGTATCCACATCAGCATAGAATGATCCTATATTCAATTCAGGATAAACATATACGGTGAACTCTCTTGATGCCACACATTGGTTATCGTCTCTAACGAGCAGTCTAAAATTTGTGGTTTCTGTCAGGGTATCAACATCTTCAATTTTATGCGACCAGGCCACGGTATCGCCATCCACCAAATAGCGGAAGTCATATTCTCCGGTACCTCCAATGGCAGCAGCATAATAACTGAATGGCTGATTTATACAGATATTTTTATTGTAAACTCCTTCAATTTGGATTGGATCGGGTGCATCCACGAAATTTTCAAGTTCCAGAAAGCAACCATTGGCATCAGTTACAGTTACTTCATGATTACCACCACCGACATTTACTGAATCGCTAGTCATTCCATTTTCCCAGAAATAGCTATATGGTGCTACTCCGCCCTGAACAGTAAGCCATGCCAGTCCATCCTCACTGTATGAACAACTTGCCGGATTTGAGTACATGTTATAGGTAAGCGGATTGGGCTGATCTACCTGAAACACCTGACTTACACTACAACCAATGGCATCTGTGACAGTCAGATTGTGAGTGCCGGCACAAATTCCGTCTTCCTGATTGTTATCAGAATTCCAGGAATATGAATATGGTGGTATTCCACCAGAGATATCTGCAACAGCAGTACCATTACAGGCGTCATGGCAAAGCACATCTGTTGTTGAGATATCAAGATTCATATCAGCACTCACCTCAACTTCCATGCTTTGCTCCTGTGTAGTACAAGCATTGTCATCAGTGACAGATACGGCATATGTTGTACTGCTTGCGGGTGATACAGTCAGGTTGTCCGAAGTAGTTCCCGACATTCCTGACCAGTGATAATTATAGGGAGGTGTTCCGCCCGAGGCGTTTACCTGCAGCAAAACATCATCTCCCTGGCAAATGGCAGTATCTTCATTAAAAGTAAAACTCAGTTCATCCGGCATACTGATATCCCAGCTGCCTGTATTGGTGCAACCATTGGCATCAGTTACTGTGAGATTGTATGTTCCTGCATCAAGTCCGCTTATGTCTTCTGTATTTTCCCCGTTGGACCAGTCAAAATCAAAAGGCGCTGTACCTCCGCTGATATTGACATCAATAGAAGCGTTGGGGTTTCCGAAACACAGGTTATCATTCACGTCTGCATCAAGGTTGATGGCCGGAAACACATCCACACTAAACGATTCAGATGCTGTACAACCATTATCATCCATTACAGTAACGGAATAGTCACCACTGCTGTTCAGGTCAATGCTTTGTGTGTTGTCGCCGGTTGACCAGCCATAGGCAAAAGGAGCATCACCGGAGGTAGGATTTACACTGGCCTGAGCAGATTCTCCGGCACACACGCCATCATCATAAGTCAGGTTGAACTGTACATCGGAATAATCTACGACAAGGGTTTCGCTGGCATGACATGTTCCAAATGAGACGTTCACGGTATAGCTGCCAGGAGTTAATCCTGTTACACTTTGTGTTGTCTGCACAGGAGAAGTACTCCATTCGAAATCACAAAGAGCAGGATCTGCGCCTGTTACCTCCGCTGTAGCATCAAAAGGTCCGGAACAGACATTTCCGCTGGTTGAGATATCCACAGATATATCGCCATCATCAATGATATTGAAATTGATAAGGGTATCGGCACATGAGCCGCCATCAGAGACTGTAACGCTATATGCTCCGGCAGTCAAACCGGATACTGAATTGCCGGTATCCCCGGTGCTCCAGTTATAATCCGGTGTTCCGGTACAGGATTGAACAACACTGATACTGGCAGAGCCTGATTCACCGCAAATGGCATCGGTGGTTGTGAGATCAACCAGCAGTGCTTCTTCAATAAAAGGGGCAGCAAAGCCATAGGTACATAACGAAGTGCCATTCAGATCACTATAACCATCCATTCCCAGGATATAATCTCCCGGGGGCAGGTTTTCGGAAAAAGTAACCGTACCTGTACCATTGGCACAACCCATATAAGAACCGGAATTGTTTGGCGGATCAGATAAAGGACTACCACCCACTGTGGAGCAATCCGAGCCATCCCATGACCATACAGCCAGCTGAATTTCAGGATCGCTTAATCCTCCGGCATTGGATGTGCATTCGCCATTTTCTGCAGTGATGGTATAGGGCTGGCTGTCGTCGGCTGTTACTGTAAAATGGTAAAATATTGTATTGTCGCTTGAATTCCATCCACAATCTTCAGGAGCCTGGGCAGGTCCGGCAGTACTGAGAATATTACAACCACCGGTGGTCAGTTCAGGTGAAGTTTCACATTCATCTTCAGGAAAATCCAGTCTGACAGAAGCCGCAATAAACAACTGCTGATCGATATTGTCTTCGTCCCAGACCCGCATATAAATTGTCTGGCCTGGTGTTAAGCCTGAAACTTCATTCCAGTGTATTTCAGCATTTTCCAGGAAATCGCCAGTACTTTCAAAACAGTCCAGCAAATTGAGATTATCACAATCATCACCGGAATATATGGCCATAGCCGGTGATGACGGGTCCTGCATCAGTGGCATGGGTATGACATCGGAATTGAATGCATGAAACGCCATGGTATTAATACCGGCTGGCACAGTAAAGCTATACCACAAATCGTTGGTAGTGCCGCTGACAAAATTGCCACATGCTGGATCCGGTGCCGTGGTTGAAGGAGTAGCTGTTCCGAGGTCGATGGATTCAAGAGCCATTTCTCCGCAGGTAGAGTATAATTCCACTGGGATATCCACTGCTGTATTACATTCATCCTGTGCATGGACAAAAACAAACAAAATCAACAAAACTGATAATAGTAATAATTTTTTCATGCGCCTGTCTTAATCAATATCCAAATATCCTGAAACAAATTTAGAAAAAATATTCAGATTAAGAAAGCCGTTTTTCATATCCAATATCAGCTTCCTGCAATGTCCATGAATCATTCGACAAAAACCTTGTTTTCAGAATACTATTTCACAACAATTTTCTTTATTACATAAGATGAATCCTTGTAAAACAGGATAGTGTACAGTCCGGATTTCAAATTCTGCAGGCTGAGTTTTCCCTGATTTAGCTCATATTCTCCGAGCAACTGTCCTGTACTGCTTAACAAGCTGCATTTGGAAAAGGATTCAGTCTTAATAAAAATATCTCCTGATGAGGGGTTAGGATAAACCATTGTCCCGGTAAATTCAGGATTTTCGACAGCCGTTGCAACACCAGCATCACCCACGTACATAACTTTTCCTTCCGGGCTACTGTATCCGTCAATCGCCAATATATATTGCCCCGGAGGCAGTACTTCACTATAACTGATATCTTCAGTGCCTGCTTCACATCCCATGTATGAACCGGAAACATTGGGCGGATCGGATTGAGGGCTTCCGCCGATGTTTGTACAATCTGTCCCATTCCAGGCATACACAGCTATCTGAAGCTCAGCCTGCGTGGTTTCAGTTAAGGAAAAGCTTGTCAGGTTTGAAATCCAGATACTGACAGGCTGTGGGCTTTCCTCCGTTATGGTGAAATGATAAAACGCAGGATTATCTGTTTTGCTCCATCCACATTCTTCAGGAGCTGTTAAACCGGTTCCCTCAGAGAGGATATTACAAATACCTTCATCCAGGGAAGCCGGCGTTTCGCAATAATTTTCCGGAAAATCCATCCGCTGGCTTACTGCAAGAAAGAGTTTTTGAGCATTGTTGTTCTGGTCCCATAAGCGCATATACAAAGTATCACCCGCAGTCAAACCAGACAATGCCGCCCAACGGATTTCTGCATTGAACAGGCTATCCTCAGCAACAGCACTGAAACACTCAAGCAGGATCGGGGCATCAGCACCACTTCCATCATATACCGCCAGCCCCGGCACCGAAGGCTCCTGACTACCAGGCAGGGGAATGATATCCGAATTATACACATGAAAACTAAGTTCACTTACATTTTCAGGAACCACGAATTTGTACCACATATCGCAGGATGTATCAACTTGCATGCAATCCGGCACCACATAATCCGAGGCGGTAGCCTGAGAAAGATCAACTGTGGTTAGAACAATGTCACCACAACTACCATAATTTTGAAATGTTAAATTTTCCGCAGAATTCACATTGTTCTGAGCAAGGGAAATGCCTGGCATTATAATAATGGCGGCAATCAAAAAAAGAATCCGGTTTATCATCTCTGTATCATTTTAATCAAATCCATATCGGGACTTGCGTTTTTATCAAGCTAATCAACGAATGAGTTTCACCACGCCTTCCTCTTTGTGCTCTACCCCGAAGATGTCTTTATAAACACAAACCCACGGGTAAGTACCGGCCGGCAGAAGTTCATCTCCTTTCATGAGATTTCCCTGTGCGGTTCCGTCCCAGGTAGTACTACCACATCCATTGCATCCGGTACTATTGTCATATCTGTCGGTTTCAAAAACAACTTCTCCCCACCTGTTATACACGCTAAGAGAAAATTCCATTGGGTCAATACCATCTCCGCAAACAGAAAAGCAATCATTTTTGCCATCATGATTTGGTGTAAAAGCCGTTGGTGCATAAAAAGTAAAATGTTCTTTTATTTTCAGAACTTTTCTGGCAGTATCCCTGCAACCGTAATTATTGACTCCAATCACCCTGACAGCAAACTGCCCGATATCTTCATACATATGTACAGGATTCCATCTGCTGGAAAGTGTTGAATCTCCATCACCAAAGTACCAGTACAGGCTGTCGGTATTGGCTGTTACAGGATGAAACTCCACTTCCGGATTGAGCATACTCACATCATTTGGCCGTGTATAGAAATCAATATCAGGCACAGGATATATATGTATCATATCCTCTCTGTAATTACGTTTGGTACAGCCAAACACATCTGTCACAAGTAAACTGACATCATACCATCCGCTGTTTTCATAAACATGAGAAGTTTGAGCACCATAGGCAAAATCTCCATCACCAAAGGTCCATTCATAAATATATCCTTCCTGCTCATTGAGCTCATGGAATGAAACCTTTGCAGGAGGGCATTTTGCAACGATATCAGACACAAAGTTGTTGGCCGGCAGATCAAGTACTTCAATATAAACCGAATCTTTTACCGATGGTGTTTCACATGCATCTGATACTTTTATTTCATACCAGCCCGAATGCTGCGGACTGATGGTATGAGGAGAAGTAATAATCTGGTTATCATTCAGCATCACCTCGTAGGGCCCACCGTTACCGCCGGCTACTTCAAAGTTAAGTTTTGTGCTTTCGCCCCGGCAGACAGAATCAGCATTGGTGTAGAGGTTGAGTATTTCAATTTCAGGATAAACACTTACCGTTACTGTCTGCTCTTTTGTACAGCCATTGGCATCTGTAATCATGAGTGAATAATCTTCCGTTTCATCAGGACTGACAGTAAACTCAGTACCATTCCAAACAGAGCTGTCTGTGCCAGTCCACTGATAGTAATAAGGCGCTGTTCCTCCGGTAATTGATGCATTCAGATTTGCAGAACCATTGATACAAATCTGACTTCCGTACAAACCGTTGATGATAATGTTGTCAGGTTCATCCAGATGAATTTGCAAAGCTGTCTGACAGTTATTGGCATCCGTTACTGTAATTGATTGAAGACCGGCGGACAGATTTACTGCCGTATCTTCCTGTTGGCCTTCAGCCCACTGGTACTCATATGGTGGTGTTCCACCGGACATATCCACAAAAGCAGTTCCGTCCGAACTTCCCGGGCACAAAGGATCTGTTCCGTAAATTGTTCCCATCAGGGTATCCGGTTCAGCGATATAAAAAGAGGTATCTACCACGCAATCATTCTGATCTGTAATGCTGACCTGATAATTGCCTGCACATAATCCGGATATGGTATTGTCATTGCTTTCCCAGGAATACTCGAATGGAGAAATGCCTCCGGTAATGTTAATTTCTGCACTACCATCACAGATGGAATGACAGGATATATCATTAACCTGCAGGTCCATATGCATCACAGAACTCAGACTTACCGAAATATAAGCTGTATCAGAAACACATCCGTTATCATCTTCAGCATAAACCGCATAATCCATAGAGCTATAAGGATATTCAGTCTGGGATGAATTGCCGGCAGTAAAACCATTACCCGTATCCCAATAGTATATATATGGTCCATTGCCCCCACTTGCCGAAGCTGTCATGTTGGCAGGATCCCCTGCACACAGAAACAGATCATCGCTCACGCTAAGCTGCACTTCTGTAGGTTCGGAAATGCTGGCAAGTGCTTCTGCAGTACAAGCATGATCATCAGTCACGCTAAGAGAATAATTTCCCGGAGCTAAACCTGTGATATCTGCATTATTTTCTGAATTGTTCCAGGCATAATCGTATGGTGGAGTACCCCCACTGACACTTGAAGAAATACTCCCATCTGCTATTCCAAAACAGCTAGCATCCTCAGCATCCAGGTTAACTGAAAGTATATCCGGTTCGCTAATGGTAAAACTGATTTCCCGTGTACAACCAAGACTATCCGTAATGGTCACATCATAATCGCCGGCACAAAACCCGGTCTGGATATTTGTCCCTGATGACCATGAATAGCTGTAGGGCATTACACCACCGCTGACGATGAGCTCAACCTCACCATCACACATACCGTTACAACTTATATTTTGCAGGCTTGTATTAACAGACATCGGGCTGCTGACCTGAACGGCAATGTTGACTGTATCAGACAAACACCCGTTGCTATCTTCCGCAAAAACTGAAAAATCCGTATTTGTATCGGGGCTCACATCAATGTCAGGGGTGGATGATGACTGGACACCACTTCCATCATCATAGTAATAGGTGAAAGGTGAAACGCCACCAGTAAGGCTGACCGACAAAACGGCAGTATCTCCATAGCAAATATTCTGATCCGTATCGGCAAAAAGCAAAAGTTCATCCGGCTCATCGATCTGTGCGGTATCACTTATTGTACAGCCGTGATCATCAGTGACAGTCAGAATATAGCTGTCTTGAGACAAACCGGATATCCCGGAAGTGGTGGATGATTCTGACCAAAGGTAATTATATGGCGCAGTACCACCTGAAACAGATGATGTTATGGCACCGTCATTCATTCCGAAACAGGAGATATCCTGGGAAGTCAGATCCAGGGTTAACTCAGGTGGATTGACAAGTGTTTCGGAATTTGGCAGTGAGGTACATCCGTTTTCTGTAACATCCAGTGTAACAGTATGTGTACCCGTTGTGTTCCATTCAAGAGTATAGGGTCCCTGACCACTGCCGGAAATCACTGTAGCACCATCAAAACTCCAGTTATATGAAGCAGAGGACGATGCTGATCCGGTGTAAGTAGCGGTTACATTGTCACCAAAACAATCCAGGTCTCCAAGTGTAAAAGACGGGGTTGGGATAGGATTAACAGTGACTGTATGGGATGTGGTATCCGAACTTTCACCATTCTCTTCAACCCAGAGTGAGATGGTATAATCTCCATCATCCATCCAGTACACATCATGCGGACCCTGGCCGGTACCGGGAGAAGCGTTTCCTCCGTCAAAATCCCAGTGATAAGTAGCTGATGAAGAAGCATTACCGGTGTAAGTAATGGTGGAGGATTCACCTTCACAGACCGGAGAGGTAACTGTAAAATCAGAAGTTGGAATGACATTTGCTTCTTCTATTCTTACATCGTCAACAAAGTACCTGACAGTAGATTTGCTCCCTCCCATGGGTATGGTTGATGTTTCCACATCTGTATAAAAATTTCCGAGCATGAAATATTCGTATGGCTGTGTAGGTGTAAAAGTGAATAAAATCTGATACCAGTCGTCCTCTTCCGTAACAACAGTGGTATAGTTAAGTTGTGGATCCACATCATACACACACATAGATCCGTCATCCACAGGTGCAGTGGTAAAATACACACCCAGGTTATTGGTTGCATCTGTACAATAATCACCAAAAGAAACATAAAATTCAACTTCGTAGGTATTTCCTACGACAAGAGGTGTAGAAAGCTCTCCCTGCAGGTATTCTCTGTAGGGATCACAGCCACCATCCCCATACACCGTTACATGGCTCATGACATCACCTGTGCGGGGATCTTGTGTACCTACAGCACTGGTGTGAGTTGAATGCGGATGGCAGTAGCAGGACTGATCCAGTGTCAGACTAAATATATCAGTAGAACCGCCTGTTGGAGCTGTCCAGTTATCCATCGCATCAGCAAATTGCGCCTGGCTTGTGTACCAGCCGCATTGCAGATTTGCCTCGGTTACAGATTCAAAACTTGGATTCAGTACTAAATTTTGCCCGCACACCATACCTGAGATGTACAGTAACACAATGATTACTAATGATTTTCTCATAGTCACTCAAAATTAAATACTCCCGCTTTACGCGAAACTATCTTCCCTAGATGCAATAAAGGTAAGCAATAATTTTAAGGAACAAAAAAAAATCACAGGAATAACTGTAAGAAATCAAGGCCAATGTATTGATAACCAAATCAGGGTAAAGTGCTGAGACCAGACCGACAGTACTGTAAATAGTATTCAGACAATTCTACATTTTAATTATTCAGTACAGATTTATGAACGGTAAAGGTGAGGATTTTAAGTTTTATATAATCCTCATGCATGAAATAATACCCGAATCCTGCAGCATCTTTTTCTGTATTCCGGGAACCGGAACTGGAATCCTTTACCAGGTACCAGATATCTCCTTTGAATTTCTGAAACCCAATGATGTGCATGATGTGGTCATCTGTGGTGGATTTGTTGGCAAAACGGAATTCTCTGGCAGCGGCATTGATATTTTTTGATTCTATATCAAAATCCGGAATCATTGCGGCATTGGTCTTACGGGAAAACCCGGCTTCACTAACATCCCCACCGATTGCAGCTGTGTATCCATTTTCCAAAGCATCCTGAAGCAAATCCATATACGCATCCAGCTCCAGATTGTAATATGCATCGCTCTTCCACCAGTTGTCCGGCACATCATACAATCCTGTTTCTCCGTACTCCACTGCCATGGTTGACATCACATCAGTATAATCCTCAGGTCTGAATTTCAACACTTCATTCCTGAAGGATTCTGGTGTAAAAGTTTCTCCGTTGTACTCAAACTCAGCCGGGGGCTCCCCCATATGGTGATGCATAATGGATTGTATGGTTGAGATTACAGCTTTTTCGTTCCAGGCATCATCCTCTTTTACTGAAGTCAGAAATGATTGCATTTCTTTCATCATCTTCTCATGTGAGTGATATTTTCTGCCACCTTTCAGTCCGCTGTATGCACTTTCCGGAACGGCACCATGCATTTTTATCATCCGTGTAACTGCATTGGCCTGGGAGCCCTGAGTAAAGTTTGATTCACCACGGGTTTTTACATATCGACGGGCTTTTTCAACATATTCCCAATACACTGTGAACATTTCAGACAGTTTGAGTGCATCACCTCCAAGTCTTTTGTGCTCAGATTCCACAAATGAAGTGCCGCCATAAGCCCAGCATGTCCCGGCATTTCCCTGAGAAATTGAAGGTTGTGCCCACATTCTTGTATAATCATCCGGATCGTCTGGAATTTGCTTGTCCGAATGATCCATCACCAGATACTTTTCTTTCTCTCCGTCTTCCTGCGCTGCTTTTACAGCCCGTACATCGCGAAGAATAAAACGATGATAAAATCCTGGTTCGTAGGTTTTGTATTTTGCCTCATCCTGTGCATAAACAGCCACAGTTGCAATAAACAAGATAAGAAAAGTGACAATCTTTTTCATTTTTTATGCTTATAATTACGGATGTCAAAGTAAGAAAAGAAATTCATTAAAGAAAAATCTACGGATGAATGCCGCCATTTTTTTTGCAATATTATCATACCGGAAGCAAATAGGTAAGAAAGCATATTTGCAGGAAAGATGAACTGCAGTACTTATGCTTATCTACAGATGCTACCATTACATAATGATTCATAAATATACAAAATTCATCATCAAAAATCAATCACTCATCAAAAAGAAAACCATTTCTATCACAAAATATGCAACATTCACCAAAGTATTTTGCTCGTCAAGGTTGAAAATGTTATACTTAGACAAATTTTAAATGAAAAACGTCCCGAATGACAATAAAAACATCCAATATACTGAAATTTTTAACCCTGACACTTGTCTTGGTTATTTTCACCTCAATTGGATGCCGGGCTGCTACACACACCACAGTTTCTGACGGATTATGGGATGATGCAAACGCATGGGACAACACTATTGTTCCCTCAGCAAACGGTGATATCATTCATATTCATCATGACATTGTTCTGAACCAGGACGTTGATTTTCAGTTTGACCGTATGATCATACATCCCGGTGGTTCACTCAAAGGCGACAATGATTTGTATATCAGGGCGAATTCCCGTCTGGAAGTTAAGGATTCATTGCGGGTTTATCATTTGACATTTGCAAATCAAAGTGAGGTTTTTGTTAGCAATACAGGAAACATCAAGGTAATGGGAGATTTTAAAAACAAAAACAATTCTGATGAAGTAGAAATTAATGGCAGTGTTGATGTTGACGGAGATTTTGATAATGGCAATGGAGGCGACATTAGTGGTGATGGCCAGATAAGTGCAGGTTCATTTTCAGGGAAAGGAACCACCTTTGGAATTCAGCCGAACAACTCAGTTTCTGACGGAAGCACCATACCCAGTCTGCTTCCTGTAGAGCTTTTACATTTCAGTGCTGAGTGCATTTCTGATAATGTTGAGCTTAGCTGGGCAACTGCTTCCGAGACAAACAACGAGCTTTTCATTCTGGAACAAAGTGATAATTCCATTGACTGGGAACAAATCAGCACTCTCCCGGGGGCAGGTAACAGCCATCATGAAATTGTTTACACCGAATATGATGAAAGCGAAGAGGGAATCCGGTATTACCGACTGACACAAATTGACACAGACGGAAGCCGGGAAACTTTCGATATTGTAAGTGCAGATTGCAGCAGCAAGGAAATGGATATGGATGTATACATATATCCCAATCCCTTTTCATCAGAACTTAATATCATGCTGGAAAACTGGCCTGAAGGTGATATCATTTTCAGACTCACAGACCTGAACGGCAAACCCGTGGATAAATGGGAATCGAGCTATGGTAGTCTTGCCATACACAAACGCATAGAAAGCTCTCATATAAAACCGGGAATATATGTTCTGGAAATCATATCAGAGGGCAGCACCAAGCAACTCAAAATAGAAAAACAATAACAGGTTCATTCACAAAAGATTATTTTTTCTGATAAATTGAATTTCAAACTCATTGGTTTTTTGCTTATATTTGAAAAAGTAAAAAACCTTAAGCCATGAAAACGTATTTACTCCCCATGTTGCTCCTGCTCCTGCTGAGCTCATCCTGCAAGGTAATGTACAAGCCTTCCATGCAAAACGTACCATTGCTGCAAAACAAAGGTGATGTCACATCCACAGTATCTTACAATAATTATCAGGTGGCATACGGACTCACGGATAATCTGGGGGTAATGCTTAACGGACACTACAATAAAAATGAATGGGCAAGTACATCCGCTCATGAAATCCGGAAAGAATACATTACAAGTCGCTATTCACTGGAAGGCGGACTTGGTTACTATAGCAATTTTGATGAAAACTCTGTATTTGAAATATACGGAGGTGGTGGATACGGCGCCTACGAATACAATTTTGATAAATTTGAAAATGACAATTACCTGTCAACATACGAATACGCTGCCGCATCCTGGCGTGCTTTTGTGCAGCCATCAATTGGGTACACCACAGATAACATTCAAATTGCTTTTAGTACGAGATTTATGGGAGTAGGATTTTTTGATGTTGCATACAAAAACTACACTGAATCCGAGCTTTCTGCTGAGGACATTAACGATCTGGACGGGCATATTTATCCTTTCCTGGAACCGGCTCTGACCTTACGTGCGGGTTCTGAGATGCTGAAATTTCATATTCAGTTGATTTATTCAAGGAAACTAACAAAACAAAGTCTGAGTTATATGCCCCTGAATCTGAATTTAGGCATTAACCTGAGCTTCTCAAACTTATACAGGGACTAATTCTGTTGTGCAAATAAAAAAACTGCATACAGAATGCCTGCAGGCAGTTTTTTATCATAAGATTCAATGAAATTAAAAAGGCCAGAAATTATTATCCTGCCATACCCTTTCTTTCAGTTCTTCATCCAAATCATGCAGTATTTTGTGATGGGTTTTCTCCCAATCAGATAACCACTGAAACAATTTCTTTTCATTGGGATCTGAGGCTTTTTCAGCATGATCAGCGTATATTTTTATCGCTTTGGTTTCCATATCTATGGCTGCAGAAATGGCGGAGGCTTCATAACTGGCTGCTCCAATGGATTTTTTCATATCTTCTGACAAAACAAGATTGCTAATCCCGTCTTTGTCTTTGTTGGGCAAATCTTCTTCCACAAATCTGCCATTATCCTGGAAGGACTTGTACTGGGAGACCAAAAATGCTTCATGCAGCTTTTCTTCTTCAGCCATGATGTCAAAAATCTTTCTTACATCTTCATTGTCAGTTTGCTCTGCAACTTTCCGGTAAAATGCCTGTCCTCTGCGCTCCAGCAGAATCGCCTGTTTAAGGATATTCAGTGTTTCTTTCATAAAATTCCTAGTTTTGGTTCATTCTTAAAAACAAGACAGAAGCCAATTTGTTTACTGGAGTGCTGACTATTTTGCATCCTCATTATCAATAATTTAGGCATCACAATTTCACAATATCATTTGCATTTATGAATCACTGTACATCCAAAAGATGAGGTGACATCCAATTTTGATGCAAAACAATTATGGAGAAATAATGTTAACTTTATCATCTAAGCAAAACCAAAAAGTATTAATTATATGAAAAAAATTGCAATCGTATACTGGCCCAAACGTGGGAACGTAAGTAATGCCGCAAAAAAAATTCATCGTTTGATAGAAGACAAGGCAGACCTGTATAAGCTCACCGATGTTGGTAAGAAGCAAATAGAAGCTTATGATTATTTCATTTTTGGCAGTTCAACCGTTGGTGCGGATGCATGGCAGGATGCCAATACTGCAGATAAGTGGCTTCCCTTTTTTAAAAAACTGGAGGACAAAAACATCAGAATGGCAGGCAAAACAGTTGCACTGTTCGGACTTGGTGACCAGGTGCTTTATCCGGATCATTTTGTTGATGGGATGAGCATTTTAAAGAAAGAATTTGAACGCCTGCAGGCCGATGTTGTCGGATACTGGCCAAATGAAGGATATAGCTTTACAGACTCAGCCAGTCTTGAAGGTGATTATTTTGTTGGTCTGGCTTTTGATGAAGATCATCAGGAAAACCTCACAGAGCCACGTGCAGCAAAATGGTTACAGATGCTTGAAAAATACGGATTCTGATCAGCCAAACCCATTCTGTATAGTCCGGAATGACCGGATTTTTTATTTTTCCAGTCTTTTAACACGTTCTGCCAGGGGTGGATGTGAATAATTCAAAAACACATGCCATGGATGAGGTGTCAGATTAGAGAGATTTTTGGCTGCCAGTTTTTTCAGCGCAGAAACAAGCGTACTCCCCTGCCCATAGCCGGCAGCAAAATCATCAGCCTCCCGCTCATTCCTGCGACTGTATTTGTTCATAAAAATACCGGTCAATGATGATATGGGAGAATATAACATGGCAAAGGCAATGGCACCAATATGAAAAGTAGCATCATCCACACCAAGTGCCTGTGAAAATACATCTTTTCCAACAAACAATCCAAAAAGAAAAAGCATAATCCCGCTGTTCACAAGAGATATCACCAGGTTTTTGTGAATATGTTTTTTCTTAAAATGTCCGATTTCATGCGCCAGAACGGCCACAATTTCATCAGGTGTAAAATCATTCACCAGATTGTCAAACAATACAATGCGTTTCTTTTTGCCCAGGCCAGTAAAATAGGCATTTGCCCTTGTGGAGCGTTTTGAACTGTCCATCACATATACATTTTCAAGCCTGAAATCCGCTTTTTGCGCAAAATCTGAAATTTTGTCCTTCAATTCACCTTCCGGCAGAGGCGTTTGCTTGTTAAACAAGGGAACAATGAGGCTGGAATAAAATTCTGCCATAAAAACAGAGAACAGGCTCAGCAACAACCAGGCCAGCAACCAGAACCATTCCTGGGTATCATGATAAATCAGTAAAATGACATAAAGCAATCCACCACCGATTATGATGCCCAGCAAAGTAGATTTCAGCATATCCAGTATGAAGGTTTTGGGACTTGTTGTATTGAACCCAAATTTTTCTTCAATCACAAAAGTATCATAAACGGCAAAAGGCAATGAAACTATCCCTGATGCCAGGGCCAGCACACCAAAAAATGCAATACTCAGCCATATTTCAGAACCGATGTATCCGCTCAGATAATAATGCAGGAAGGCAAAACCTTCATAAAAGAAAACAAAGAGGATAAGCACAAACATCAATACAGAAGAAATGGTACCAAGACGGAAATTTGCTCTGCTATAGGCCTGGAATTTTGCGTATTTTTCCTCATCATACACATCAGAAAGCTGCGGTGGCGGGTCTTTCCTGCGCCATTGATAATTGAGTACGGCAATGATTTTGCCAAAAACAAAATCCAGAACAAGAATACCGATGATAATCCAGAATATGAGCTGAGCTGTTTCCATAATGCAAAGATATAATTTTTCACTTGTGAAGTAACACTTGCAAATTGGCTTTGGTTGAATTCAAAACAGCACAATTAAGGACGGAAATAACAAGATGATATCCAGGAATAAATCGCAAAAAATGGGATATTTTTCCGAAAACACATACCTCTGTGCAACCTTTTTCCTATCTTTCGCTTTTAGATAATAAATACATATATTATGATTTACAAGTTGATAATTTCCCTGAGTGTTTTATTAAGCATAACACTTTCCTCTGCAGGTCAAAAACAGACAGCAGAAATCATTACCGGGCAACGGGCAGATGCCATAGCTCCCGGTGCTGAAATGTTACGTATCAAACCATTTTCTGACATTCCGAATTACATCCGTTTTCGTGAGGAAGCCCGCCTACCGGAAGACAAAGCAGTCAGGTATCTGGATAGATTCAGTGACAATACATTGAGTGGCTTTGTAGCCCTGGATGCCACACGAGACCAACTCGGCATGGAGCACAAACGTTACCAGCAGACATACAGAGGCATTCCGGTGGAATACTCGGCTTATTTGTTTCATCTGAAAGACGGACAGGTCGCATCTATGAACGGCAATATTTGTTCTGCACCTGCAGTATCCGGCAGTTTCAGTCTGAGCAAGGCAGAAGCACTGGAAGCTGCAGAAATGCACATTAATGCAGAACAATACATATATAACACGGGGGAGTCAAATCCATACCGCAAGCAATTCGAACAACCGGTTCCTGAAAAGGTATATTTTCCGGACGATGGTAATTTATACAGCAACCGGTTCCGGGCTGCCTGGAAAATTGATATTTTTGCCCTGCAACCATACAGCCGGCATTACGTGTATGTCGATGCAGAAAGCGGCGAAATCCTGGACAAACAGACACGCATTCATTCTGCTGATGTAACAGCCACCGCCAATACTGCATATTCCGGAGAACAACAGATCACAACCGATAGCTATCAGGGATATTACAGGCTCAGGGAAAGCGGACGCGGCGATGGTATAGCAACATACAACTGCCAGGATACCGATGATTATGATCAGGCGGTGGATTTTACAAACAGTGATACATACTGGAATAATGTCAATGAAGATCTGGATCAATATGCTACCGATGCACATTTTGCCACAGAAAAAACCTGGGATTATTTTAACAATGAGCATGGAAGAAATTCAATCGACGGCAATGGTTTTGCTCTGGAATCCTACATTCATTTCAGCCTGATTGATTATGGCTACGATAACAATGTCAATGCTTTCTGGAATGGAAGTGTGATGACATACGGAGATGGAAATGAAACCATCAGCCCTCTTACCACCGTAGATATTGCAGCACATGAAATCACCCATGGTCTCACAACTTTCACCTGCAATCTCAATTACCAGGATGAATCCGGAGCATTGAATGAAGCTTTCAGTGATATCTTTGGTGTGACTGTAGAATTTTATGCTGTACCCTCTCTGGCAGACTGGACTGTTGGGGAAGATATCGGGGCTACTTTCCGTTCAATTGCAGATCCCAATGCATACAATAAACCCGACACATATCAGGGAGAGCACTGGGTGTGGGATGCTTCAGACAATGGAGGTGTCCATACAAACATGGGTGCGCTGAGCTACTGGTATTATCTGTTGTGTGAAGGGGATTCAGGTACAAATGACAATGGAGATTCATACAACATCAGCCCCATAGGCATGGAAGCAGCTGAAGACATTGCTTTTCGTCTTCAGACAGTCTATCTCACCAACACATCCGAATATCTGGATGCCAGATTTTACGGAATTCAGGCTGCCGTGGATTTTTATGGAGCGTGTAGCAGCGAAGTGGGGGTAGTAACAGATGCCTTTTATGCAATCGGGGTCGGCAATGCCTATGTCCCAACAGTTCAGGCAGATTTTGAAGCTACATATACTGAAAACTGTGAGGCTCCCTTCACCGTTCATTTTGAAAACTACAGCATCAACGGCAATTCTTTTGTGTGGGATTTCGGGGATGGCAACACCAGCACTGAAGTGAATCCCAGCCACACCTATACATCTGAAGGAGAGTATGATGTAGAGCTTTACGCTGATGGCGGAAGTTGTGGAGAAGATACTGAAATAAAATCAGGCTTTGTCTCAATCAATCCGGACAATCCCTGCTTGATTTTTATGCCGGAAAGCGGTAATTCCACGTCAGAGCAGTGTTATGGCACATTGTATGATGCCGGAGGGCCCAACAGTAATTATCCGGATAATACTGATGCCAGTTTCACGATTCAGCCGGCAAATGCAAGCCAGGTAACGCTTACTATCTCCGACTTTGATATAGAAGCCGGTTCCGGAAGCACCTGCGATTATGATTATATTGCCTTTTATGATGGAGCCAATACGTCTGCTCCGCTGATCAATGACACATATTACTGCAACACAACCGGCAATCCCGGCACCATCACCTCAACCGGTGGGGCTATTACCATTGAGTTTCACAGCGACCAGGCTGTAAACATGTCAGGCTTTCAAATCGATTGGGAATGTGTGCAGGAAGAAGCACCACCACAGGCAGATTTTTCAGCACAAAACACTTCCTGTACAGGCAGAATTCAGTTTACAGACCAGAGCCTTTCTTTGCCCACCGGATGGAACTGGGATTTTGGCGATGGCAACACCAGCGACGAACAGAATCCTGAACATGTTTATGCTACTGCCGGAAACTACACTGCCAGCCTGGAAGTCAGCAATGCTTACGGTACAGACAACACGACTCAAAGCATTGAAGTTAACCTATCTTCCCCCCCGCAGGTTGAAGACCAAACCGTATGCCAGGATTCAGTTTTCCTTTTAGAGATTCCCGGTGCCACAGAATATCTCGACTGGTTTTCTGATGAAAACTGCACACAGCTTCAGCATAGCGGAAATAGTTGGGAACACCCACCACTGAGTGCAGGCACAGAGTATTACCTGCGTGAAATGATCATCCAGGAACCTGACACTGTTGGTGCCGGCAACAATACATCAGGAGGTGGATTTTTTGGTAATGAAGATTATGTCCACTATCTGATTTTTGATGCATACCAGCCGTTTATCCTGAACTCAGTGCTTGTCAATGCTGACGGTGCCGGTACCCGCAGTATAGCTGTCAGAGATGAGAACCAAAACATCATTGATGCCACGGATGTTTATATACCGGATGGTGTCAGTCGTGTGGAACTGAACCTAAACGTACCCGCCGGGGAAGATTTGCAGCTTGTCGGTCTGGGAGCTCCCGACTTATTCCGGACAAGTGAATCCAGCTATGTGAATTATCCTTATACCATTGATAATCTTGTCAGCATAACAAAGAGCAGCGCCGGCAGCGATCTGGCCTTCAGCTATTATTACTATTTTTACGACTGGGAAGTGGAAGCTACTCCATGCGAAAGTGAAACAGCTGTGATGCATATTGAAACCGAAGATTGCACTGTCGGATTCATTAGCAATAAGAGGCAAAACAGCATTAGCCTGCATCCCAACCCGGCCGAAGACGAGATACAACTTACAGGACTGGAAAATGAAGTATTCCCTGTAGAGATGACGATATACAATGCCCAGGGTCAGACGGTCTTGCAGCAAACACTGAGAGCACCGGAAATCAACATTTCAGACTTTCGGGATGGTTTGTACTTTGTTCAGCTCACAAAGGACAACAGAAATACTATACTAAAACTGATGAAAAAATAAACACAAATCAGCCCGCTTAATTTCGCATTAAACCGGGCTGTTTTTAATGACATCAGATTCAAAGAATCAATCATTTTCAATGCACAGGATCGCTTGTGATAATTTCCAAACGGGGATTGGATGACACAACTGATGGTGGAACGGGAAAATCAACGTACAATCTTTCAAGATTTCTGAGTTTATACAGTTTGTCGGGAATTGACATCAGGCCTGAATCGCGCAAATCCAGTTCAATCAGTCTGGAGAGTTCAAAAAGACTCTCAGGAACTTCATCCAGATAATTTTTTCCGATATGCAAATACTGCAAATTTTTCAGGTCTCCAATACTGTTTGGAAGTTGGCGGAGATCGTTGTGGCCAAGATAAAGGAATTGCAGATTTTCAAGCTTAGCTATGCTTTCAGGAAGTGTCTCAAGCTCATTGTATCTGAGATCAAGATATTCCAGCTTTGTCAATTGCCCGATGGAATCGCTGATCACCTCAATTTCATTAAACTGCAGTGCCAGATATTCAAGTTTTTCCAGGCGTCCGATTTCAGGAGGCACCCTTGTCAGACTGTTTCTGATGACACTGAGTTTTTCCAGTTTTTCCATATTGTAAACCTCGGGAGGTATCATCAACAGTCCGTCATTGTTAAGTTTCAGGTCAGTAATAAATGGCCATTTGCTCTCATCTGAAGGAATTTCTCTCACGCTAGGCCCTGCAGGTTCAAAAATGGCAGATTTGGGTTTGTATGCGATGCCAATCTGGATGTTGGAATAGGGAAGATCATTGACCGGTATGGTATAATTGGCAAATAAGGCCCACTCATCATTAAAGGCAGCTTCCAAACCAAGAATGGCTTCAATCTCATTTCCATAATCTTTTGTCATGTTGTAGCTTGTATAACCACTTGATGTTTCTCCTTCCAGAACTTTGTATTGTTGGTTTAACAGCATTGCATAGCGTACACCTGCACGGAGAGTAAAATAATCGAGAAAATAAAATTCCGGCATAATATCCAGATCCAGATAATGCAGTCGGTATTTGTAAGCCATGTTGGAAGTGTTGGAACCACGCATACTATACTGAGCCGAACCCATGATACCCAGGTATTTTCCTGTGTAGTACTGCCCATGAATTCCCACCACAGGTAACGCAGCATTTTCGGGCACCGTATCTCTATTTCCAAGATGTGAGATACCCAACCCGACTTGTCCGCCATAGGAGAAGTCACTGTCAACGGAATCCTCAGGCAACTGACCATACAATGTACCGGAAAAAATCAGAATAACAGCAAGAAATAATACCGGATTGCATCTCATAAAAGAAATTATTTTGTTTTATGAAGCAACAATGTAATGATAATTTTTGTTTATCAGATTTTTTTTCTGCCGGATTTCAGCAAGTACCGGTCATAAAGGAAGAGCATGACAAAGCAGCCCACTCCGATACCTGTAATAATCATCCAAAATGAGGAAGGGTTGTAATTTTCCCACAGATAGCTTGTCATTTCGGCATGGTTCATTTGCAAACTGTTTTCACCAAGCTGATAAAGATCGGTTTTGGTAAAACTATCAGACAAAGCCGGGACCTCTATTCCTTTTGACATAAGATCCTGCCGTAGTAAAACAGCCTTATCGGATAATCTGGCGTAGGGATTGCCAGACAACCATCCCGCAAGGTAATTACCTCCAGCCATGGGAAGAAATGAACAACCCATATATAGGGCCATTTTATCACGGGGAGCAATTTTACCGATGTATTCTGTTATTTTGGGACTACTGGCCATTTCACCAAGTCCGAAAATCAGTATTGTGATAAAAAGATAGACCGGATTATGTTGCATGAAAGTTAAACCAAGACCTATGGAGCTAACCAGGAATCCTGTCATCATGGAATTCACCGGCCGCCATTTCATCACACCCCAGGAAACCAGTAACTGAAACATAATGATATATAAGGCATCCAGATTGGTCATAATTTCAGGTTGAATCCCTTCCTGTTCTGTTCCGATTTTATTTGCCAGCCACGGCCAGAAACTCTGAACTTTATCAAACAATTCCCTTGTATCCATCCAATCATGAATAAATGTGGGCAGGGTATAAAACAGTTGATTATACATGGTCCAGAATCCGACCACAATCATCAGAAATACAACGAATTTTGTATCAGACAGAGCCACACCAATATTTTTTACTGCCTGGCGAATCTCCTTAGCAAAAGATTTGTCTTTCTTTTTTTCCTGAACATCCGGAGTAAAAAACAACAGACTCAGGATCATATTCACGCCCATGAGCAGAGCTGCTCCATAAAACACATGTTCCCAGCCACTTTGGCGCAATGATGCGGCAAACATCGGACCCAGGAAGGCTCCAATGTTTACCATCATGTAAAATATTCCAAAGCCAATGGATGATGTTTTATCTGTGGTTGTATTGGCAATGGTAGCAGAGATCACAGGTTTAAACAGGGCTGCTCCGAATGCAGTAATGAAAAAGACAACAAAAAAGACAGGATAAGAATCTACCACAGCCATGAGAGAATATCCAATGCCCATGAATGCAAAGGCAAGGATAAGGGTCAGTTTATAGCCAAATCGATCAGACAAAGCACCGGTAATGACAGGCAGGAGGTATAATGTTCCCACGACAACACCCATCATTTGGCCTTTTTGGGCCTGGCTGAATCCAAGTGCACCGGTATCCTGTGATCCGGTCAGATACAGGGCGAGCACCATAAACATTCCGTACCAGGCAAAGCGTTCAAACAATTCCAGTGAATTGGCAATCCAGAATTGCCGTGGAAATCGTCTAAATATAGTCATAGGCAGCAGCTTACAAAAACAAAAGCATCATCCGTCAGATGAATGATGCTTTTGTCAAAAAAAATAATTTATCACATATTTTTCTCTGCAAACTCGCGGCCTGCATGCAGTGCTTTAATATTCATCTCCACGATTTTTTCTCCTTTGCGTCCAAAGAGTTCGCGAATAGCATTTTCAAGCTCTTCCACCTCAAAGCCAAGAACAGGCAGAGCGGCACCAAGCATCACAATGTTGGAGGCACGGGCAGAGCCGATGTCTTCCCTGGCAATTTTATCAGCATCCAAAGCAACCTTATTTTTCAGACCTTCAATTTTCTCCATCAGTTTATCCATTTCAGGATAATTCGGGATATTAACAAAAGGTTTGGTGTTGGTGATAACATAACCTGATTCTTTCAGGAGAGGCAGATAGCGCAGTGCTTCCATGGGCTCTACCGAAAGGATTACATCAGCCCCGCCTTTGGCGATCAGGTCTGAATAGATAGGCTTGTCCGATATCCGCAGATTGGACTGTACATCACCGCCACGCTGACTCATTCCATGCACTTCTGCCTGTTTCAGGTAAAGACCTTTGTTGACAGCGGCTGTGCCAATGGCTGCTGCTATGGTTAAAATTCCTTGTCCGCCGACGCCGGCTAAAATTATATCACGTTTCATCTTTTCTGATTTTAATCGTTTTACTATTATTTTTTAGCTTTTTTGGCAGCGCGTTTCTTTTTGGCTGCTGTCTGAATACATTCACGTTGTGGGATAACCACGCTTACACCCTTATATTCAAGCTCTTCTTTGAGAATCTGCACATTTTCCTCGTGGTATTTTTTGAGCGGATTCATTTTACGCACATGTTCTTCCGGCACACCAAGGCCTTTGACAATATCAAAGAGGCGGCCTTCAGCATGAGATTTCTGTCCGCCTGTCATTCCGGTGGTGCTATTATCGGAGATAATTACCACGATGGGAGAATTCTTGATGACAGCGTCCAGCAGGCCGGTCATGCCACTGTGTGTAAACGTTGAATCCCCGATCATGGATACAGCAGGCACTATACCTGCATCAGCTGCACCAACAGCCATGGTGACCGAAGCACCCATGTCAACACAGGAGTTGATCGCGTTAAACGGTGCCAGCGCACCCAGGGTATAACAACCGATATCGGAGAAAACACGTCCGGTACCATAAGGTTCCAGGGCTTCGTTGAGTGCATTATAAACATCTCTGTGGCTACAACCCGGACAAAGGGCAGGTGGGCGTCCTGCCACGTCTTCAGGAATGGCTTCTCCTTCTTTCACTTCAATACCCATGGCTTTGGCAACAAAACCCGGGTTCAATTCACCGTCGCGCGGAAGGGAGCCATTGAGCCGTCCGTGAATGGTAATGCCGTCATTATAAAAACCACGCAGCTTTTCTTCCAGCAAGGGGTAGCCTTCTTCGAGAACCATAATCTCATCACACTCCTCTTTCATTCGCTCAAGATGAGCACGTGGAGCAGGGTATTGTGATATCTTTATGATGGGATAAGGGCAACCTTCAGGATAATTCTCCATCAGGTAGTTATAGGCAATACCACAGGCAACAACGCCGATGGATTTATCTGCACCATCAATGTACTGATTGTATTCTGAATCATCGGAAGCTTTCTCAATTGCAGGCTGCATTTCCAGCAACTTTTTGTAATTTTCACGTGCAATGGATGGAAGCAATACAAATTGCCTTGGGTTTTCCGGCAGCGCTGTTTTTCTTTGCTCCTTCCCTGCCCTGGTTTCAACACCTGAGCGGGAATGTGCCAACCTGGTTGTTACTCTTAACAATACCGGAACGTTGAATTTTTCCGACAATTCAAAAGCACCATAGGCCATGTCATATGCCTCCTGCTGATTTGAAGGTTCCAGAATCGGAATCATGGCAAAGTCGCCGTAAAACCGGGAGTCCTGTTCATTTTGTGATGAATGCATGCTGGGATCATCGGCTGAAAGGATAACAAGTCCTCCGTTTACTCCTGTAATTGAAGCATTTACAAATGCATCTGCAGCCACATTTAATCCCACATGTTTCATGCATGCCATGGCACGTTTGCCAGCATAAGACATTCCGATGGCACCTTCTGTGGCAGTTTTCTCATTTGCTGACCATTCTCTGTGAATATTCTTTTCAGCAGCTTGTTTTGACTGCTGAACATATTCCATAATTTCAGTTGATGGGGTTCCCGGATATGCATAACAACCGGACATTCCTCCGTCGATTGCACCCTGGGCAATCGCCTCATCTCCAAGCAATAATAATTTTTGCATAATATTTTAATTTTCAATGTTATCTTTAAACCTGACGAAAATACGAAAAATCGGGAAAACACATCATGTCACACAGCATGATTCAGGAAATTATCGTAAGAATTATACTTCTGGGGCCGGCATTTTTTCTGAATTCACAAAAATATATGCCCTGCCATGTGCCAAGTGCCAGTCTCCCGTTTTGTACAGGTATCTGCAATGACTGACCAACCAGGGAGGCTTTGATATGTGCAGGCATATCATCACTGCCTTCCAGGGTATGTCTGAAATTGGGATAAGATTCGGGAATCATATCATTGATAAATGTATGAAAATCCAAACGCACATCGGGATCCGCATTTTCATTGAGCGTGATTCCGGCAGAAGTATGCTTGACAAACAAGCTCAAAAGCCCGTTTTTGGGCAATTCTCCAATTTTGTCAAGAACTTTATCCGTTATCAGGTGAAATCCCTGTGACATAGGAGCCAATTCAAGGGTATTATGTATACTCATAGTATAATATTTTATTTTTTATAAAACATTCAACAAATTTATTGGTTAATTTATGACAATAAAATTATTAAAAAATGAAAACCAAACATCTTTTTCTCAGCATAGTTATTCTTCTTTCACTTATTTCTGTATCAGGTTATGCTGCAGGTGAAAGGAGCTTGTGGAAAAAGGCCGAACGCCATATTGCAAGTTCAGATTTTGATGAAGCACTGAATACATACCTGCAATTGCATGAAAAAGACAATGAAAACAGCAAATATGCCTTTAAAATTGGGTATTGTTACCTACACAGTGAGGCAGTGAATGATATTGATCTGGCATTAGAATGGCTGTCCAAAGCTTCAGAAAACATATCCACCGGCTACAAAGACAATTTCAGAGAAGACCAGGCGCCGGCTGAAACGGAGTATTACCTTGGGATTGCATACCGGCTTACGGGGAACTACGAAAAAGCCATAGATCATTTCAAAACGTATAAAGCTTTTGATGAGCGCAACAATGAAGCCCTGACAGAAGAACTTATTGACAGGGAAATTTCCAGTTGCGAATATTCCATATCCAATCCTCCGGAAAAATTTGAAGTCAAAAGGTATAGTTTCGACATCAACATTCCTGAGGGTCAGTTGTTACGATGCCCTGTTATTAGTGGAAATGATTCTGTATTTGTATATACCATGGGTACCAGCAATGTTTATCCTTCAGATATGAATACAGGCCGCGATCAATACCATATTCCAATGGATGATATTTATTATTCCACATGGGAAGACGGCAAATGGAGCGATCCGGAAAATATCACCAAAGACCTGAAAATTGGCAGGTACAGCATGCCCGTATCATTATCTTTTGACGGCACTCGACTTTTGCTTGTACATGATGATTCCGATGATGGAAATATCTATGCAGCCGAATTTGAAAATGGCAAATGGAATGCTGCAAAAAAGCTAAACAACAATATAAATAGCGGAAATTGGGAGTCTCATGCTGTCATGAACAAAGCAGAAGACAAAATGTATTTCACTTCTGAGCGGGCAGGTGGCACCGGGGGACTCGATTTGTATATTTCAGAAACTGATGAAGAAGGCAACTGGTCAGAACCGGAAAACCTTGGAGACAATATTAACACAGCATTACACGAGGAGACACCCTTCTTGCTGGAACGTGAAAATCAATTGTATTTTGCCAGCGAATCACATGGGAATATGGGAGGATTTGACATGTTTGTTTCAGTATATGATTCGATTAATAACCAATGGAATGAACCCATCAATCTTGGTTATCCTTACAATACGGTTGGCAATGATCTGGCATATATTGTCAGTTTTCAGGGCAAATTCATTTATTGTCCCCAGAACAGCAACAAACGTAGAGAAGGTATCAGTGGATCAGATTGTTTCAGCCTGAGAATGCCATATGAAAAAGAGTTCGTAAAACTGGAAGGACAAATATACATTCCGGAGCTTGACAATTCAATACCTGCAGATTTGCAAATCGCAGTGATCAGTGATGAAACCGGCGATACAGTTAATATACTGCATCCCCGGGAAAACGGCAGATTTACTGCGGATCAAATACCGGTAGGAAAAGTCACTCTTGTTGCCATGAGCTCGGAAAACATAAAAAGCCAGGTTGTAAATGTCAGTGTTCCTGTTGGCTATGAACAAGAGGATTATCCGCTCGATATATACCTGAGTGCTTCAGAAATGGCGCTTGCCCTCAAAAAAGAGGAGGAAGCCGGAGAAGATCAGTTATATGTAGCACAACCGGTGTATTTTGATTACAACAGCACAAATATTGATTATCAGCACAAGGAAAACTTAACAGAGCTTGCCGGAGTCCTCCGGGAAAATACAGATGTAAAACTAAGCATACAGGGACATACTGACCACAAAGGATCAGAAAGCTTTAATTACAGGCTGGGGCTGGAACGGGCAAATGCCGTAAAAGAAGTTCTGAAAAACGAAGGCGTTGATTCAGAGCAACTGCAAACAGAATCTTTTGGGGAAAAACAGCCGGTGGCAAAACAACTTGAAGATGACAAGGCGAGACAATACAACCGCCGTGTTGAGTTTCTGCCTCTAGGTGCCGGAAATACAATTCAAATGGCAGACATAGATGTCCCTGAGCAATACAGAATTGAAAAGGATAAATCAGGAAAAGAAGATGTACTAAGCATAAAACAGATACATTTTGATTTTGACAGCCATGAACTTACGGCAGAGCATCGTGCCAATCTGAGTGAATTGGCCCGTTACCTGACCAACCATCCTGAAATCAGCATTCAGATAAACGGCCATTGTGATCATTACGGAACAGACAATTACAATATGTGGCTTGGTAAAAAGCGTGCAGAATCCATCAGCAGCTACCTTGTGGCAAAAGGCGTAAACAAGGAACAAATCAGGATAAAAAGTTATGGAGAGACACAACCCATCGCCAAACAAATTGACACAAACAGGGCGCGTCAGTATAACCGCCGTGCGGAAATTGAGCTGATGAATACCTCAGAGAAAAACAAGATTGAGATTCTGCCCTTTGTTGTGCCTGAAGAGTTGCAGGTGAAGTAAGCCAGGCCACAATCAATGACACATCCGGAAGTATGGACAGGTATTGCATGTCTCCATAACTTCTGTCATCTGAAAGGGTACATCAGGACTGAATATCTCGTGTATCAGTTCTGAGAGTTCTGCCTCAAATTCCTCCATCACTTCACGGTAATCGTCAGGCTTTTTGTCATCCAGGGCAAAGCCCGATATTATTTTGTTGCCACGTGTGTACATGATCATTGGAAACAGCCGGTATGCAGCATAGGCCCTGCCCTCGTCCCTGCGATGAATCAGCCAGGTATAAAACAGAATCTGAAAAACATGATCCCCGTCGTTTTTTCTGTTTCTTTCAAAAAAATCAGACATTGCTTTGTTCTTACCAAAATTTTTGGCCTGTCCTGTTTTGTAATCTATCACACGAAGCAAAGAATCATCTCTTTCCAGCCTGTCTATGGTCCCGTGAAAACCACAATTTATTCCGCTATCTCCCTTCACTGCCCTGAAAACACTTGTACTGTACATCTCCCCTTCCAGGTAAACAAAAGGAGCCCTCTTCTTATCAGTTTTCAGGGTGCCTTTCACGTAATTAATGACAGCTTCAATGCCAAGCGCATTTAAACCGGTTACATCGAGTTTGCTGACTTTCATTTCCATTTGATAAGCATCGTGCACGGCAGCAAGGATTCTGTCGTCCTGTTTCAGCATGGATTCAATGTCAGCGACAACAACTTCCTTGTTCATGTATGGTTTGTACAATTCACACATGGCCTGATGCAGAACATTTCCCAGCTCCATATTCCCGATTTGCTCAAGCATTTCATCCGGTTCTTTGATGCCGAGGATATACTTGTAATAAAATGCCATGGAACATTTGATGTATGTATTCAACTGGGACGGTGAAAACTGTTTTTCAGGTTTGATTCCGGTATATTGCTTCAGCACAGTGAGGGCAAATTCATCTTTTTCTATCACCCGCTCTGATTTCCTTCTGGATTCCGTTTGATTGAACACGGGAATTTCTTTCACCGGGGCATCAAGTTCATGCATAATCTGCTGGATATACCGGCTTTTTTCACCTTTATTAAATCCTTCATCCGAGCTGTTGTACACCAGAAACACATTTTCCGGATGCAATATCATCCGGTAAAAGTAATAAGCGTGTATGGCATCCTGCAGTTCAATGGTTGGCAAATTAAATGCATGTCTCAGGTTATAAGGAATAAAGCTTTTCTTAAAGCTCTGCCCCGGGAAATGCCCCTCATTCATGGAAAGGATGATGAGGTTTTCAAAATCGATTAGCCTTGTCTCCAGCATCCCCATGACCTGCAATCCTTTCATTGGTTCACCGGAAAAAGCCACACTGAGTTTATTCAGCATGGAAGATACAAGCCAGAGATAAGTTTTTGCAGATTGGAAATAAATCCGGTCTTTCACAAGGTATTCGTTGAACCTGTTGATGTTGCGATACATCTGATAAACAATTTCTTTATCAAATTCCACATCTTCCATGGTACGCATACCTTCATATAGCAGCTTAAGTATCCTGCTGAAATATTCTCCGGTTTCCATCACATCTTCAGTGTGAGAAAATATTTCATCTAACACGGTATCACCGGTTTTAAGCTCCTCACCTGAGATACGTATCATATTCTGCCTGAATATTTTGTTTTTGATTTCCAGGCTGGTCTCTGCCGAAACTATGCGCACCAGAGGATGATTCAATACCTTGAGAACATCCTTGTGATACCAGGTATTGGAGCTGAAATTTTTCTGCAAACCGGCAAGTATTTGTATGATACTGGTCTGGGGTGCGTAGGAAATGGGAAATCCCATGGTAACATTCACGTGTTTCACCGATTCCGGGACAGAATATAAGACAGGATGCAGCAGGGATTCATCCGGTAAAACGAGGCCGGAATTTTCAAGCTCAGGGTCTACGGGGATGAGATATTTCTCAATCAGTGTGGATGCAAGTTTTGCCTGCGCTGTTTTGGAGGGTACAGAATAAATATTCAGCACTTTTTTTTGGCGCATTTTCCGGTCATAGCTAAAGTCCCGGGGCACCGGAAATTTCCTGATCAGCTCCCTGACAAACCGAAAAGCCTCATGATGCGGGTCCTGAATGATATTTTCCTCATATTGCCAGAAGAATTCAGCCTCATGATGGTTTTTAAAATATCTGAAAACAGTTTCTTCAGCAGCACTCAACACATTGAATCCCACAAAAAAATATTTCGGTTTTTCATCGGGAAAGAGTGCATTATCCAGGTTTTCAGCAACAGCACGACTTATCATGCCTTCATATCCGGATTTTTGTTCTTTCAGTCGATCCCTGTACTTATCATAAACCTTCAGCATGTGTTGCCATACCTCCAGAAAACGCTCTTTGGAATAATGATTATCATCCGGCTCAAACTCACTCCAGAATTTCTTAATATGGGCAATCACCTCCTCGTTAACGTCAGCATACAACAGATCAATTTTCTTGAGATCTGTGAGATTGGCAAATAGCTGAGAAGCATTGGCAAGGTTTTTATCGATATCATTAAAATCTGACAAAATAATTTCACCCCAGGGATAAAAGGCATCAAAGCTGTCAAACAATCCCGGTTTGACATCAATAAAGGTTTTGTACAATTCGAAAACCAGTGGCACCGGTTCTTCGGCTTTCAGATCTGATTGCTGATAAAAGAAGTCCTGCACGGAAATAATTTCCGGAGACCAGCCCGGGCCTTCCATCATTTCTCCAAGATAGCGTCTCAGGTACAAGCCAGCGCGAATATTTGGCACAACCACCACCTGCTTCTGAAGGTTGTCATGGTGTTTATCGTATATGTATTTTGCTACAGATTGAAGAAAATTCAGGTTTTTCATATTTCCTTGGCTTTTTTTTGCATACTCAGATCCAGCAGGGCAATGGCAGCTACAGCTTCCAGAATAACCGGTGTCCGGAGCCCGTAGCATACATCATGCCGACCATGTATGCTGATTTCTTCACGGCTATTTGATTTGGGGTGCCAGCTTTTTTGCGTTTTTCTGATGCTTGGTGTAGGTTTAAACTTAACAGTAAAAACAATTGGATTTCCATTGGCGATGCCGCCATTGATACCGCCGTCATGATTGGTTTCTGTTTTTCCTTCTTCATTGATGATAGCATCGTTGTAGTTAGATCCATACATTCTGTCTGCTTTGAAGCCTTCGCCAAAAGCGATGGCTTTGGCACCGGGAATGGAAAAAACAAGTCGGGAAATTTCTGACTCTATGCTGCTGAAAAAAGGTTCACCGGTACCTGCCGGCAAACCCTCAATATGCACTTTTATTTCGGCTCCGAGGGAATCTCCGGCTTTTGCAGCCTGTTGGATTGCTTCGTGATTCAGTGGGTAAAGAATCTCACTTCTGATTTGCAATGATTTCATAATTAATTTTGCCACTACACCTGCAGCTACAAGCAAAACTGTCATCCGGCCACTGAAAAACCCTCCCCCTCGCGAATCATTGTGTCCATGATATTTTTTATCCGCAACCATATCAGCATGCCCGGGCCGGGGAAATTCCCGGGAATTGTATTCTTCCGAGCGCTGACCGGTATTTGTAAAACGGATATGCAGGGGGGCGCCTGTGGTTTTTCCCCGATACACTCCTGAAATTATTTCAGGCACATCTGATTCGCTGCGCTGGCTGGTACCATAAGCACCGGTCCTGCGTCTTGTCAAATCCGCTTCAAAATCTGTCACTTCCAGGGATATCCCCGGAGGTACGGAATCAATAATCACTCCCATTTGTGGATTGTGGGAAGTGCCCCACACATGTATTTGAAACAATTTACCGTAAGTGTGCACGTATTTTTCCTCCAGCTTTTTTTAATGCAGTAAAAAATTCCGGCCAGGATTTGGCCACATGTCCGGAATCATGAATTTTTACGCCCTTATTGGCGATACCAGCTATGGCAAGGCTCATGACAATTCTATGGTCACCCCATGAATTGACATCAGAATATGACAGTTGACCCGGATACAAAACCACTTCATTGTCTGCCACAAAATCAAACTTCGCTCCCATTTTTCCGTATTCTCTGATTACAGCCTTAAGTCTGTTGGATTCTTTATTTATCAGTCTGTTGATATTTGTAAAACGACAAGGTCCGCCGGATTTCAGAGCAAGCGGTATGATTGCAGGAAACAAATCCGGTGCATCCGTAAGGTCAAGTGAAAATGCCTTGGGTCTGGATTTTTTTACACGCAGGACTGTATCGCTGATTTTACTGTAATTTATCCCTGCTTTTTCGAAAACATCAAGAATGATGATATCCGCCTGTTGAGAACTAAAGTTTACATTCTGAATATCCAGGTCGCCGCAAATGGCTGCAGCCACCATGATATTAGCTGTAGCGCTCCAATCAGTCTCTGCCACACATTCATGAGGCCGGTATTTTTGATTTCCGGGGATTTGGTAGTCAGACCCGTCTCCATTTATTATCACACCAAAACGTTGCAGGATATCCGTGGTCATATCCACATATGGCTTGCTCACAAGATTCCTGGCTTCAATATGGCTGTCAGCATCGCAAGTTGGCAGAGCCATCAGCAAACCAGTCAGCAACTGACTGCTCCTTCCTGCATCAATGCTTGTTCCGGCAGCATGCAATTTTCCGGAAAAGAAAATGGGAATGTTCTCATTCTCCGCTCTGATGGTTAGGCCAAACTGTTCCAACTGCTTTAGCTCATAAAGCAAGTGTCTTCTTTTAAGGCTCCTGTACCCGTTGATACTGAAATCCTTACCAAAAAGACCAACAATGGGTGCATACATACGTGCGCATAAGCCGGATTCCCGGCAAAACAATTCTCCACCCCGAAAATCAGTACCGGGCTGAATCATCATATCTCCATTACTCAGGGTTCTTGCATAGGCTCCAAGAGTTTTCGCAACCGCCATAGCTGCCAGCACATCTTCAGAACGGCCAGGATTGTGAATCAGAGACATTCCGTCAGCCAACACAGATGCAGCAATAAACCGCTGCACAAAGCTTTTGGAGGCAGGCATTTTTATTTCACCACTGAGCTCTCCCGGTTTTATTTCATGTAGCATATAATAGTTTTTTTACATCCTGAAAATCTATCTTCCTGATCACTGCGTTTCCTGCTGATTCAAGGAAAATAAAGGATAACTTTCCTTCTTTCCGTTTTTTATCATGCACAAGATATTTCCAGTAAGCATCTTTCATTTCAAATTCCACCGGTAAATCAAAAGCCTGCATAAGCTCTCTGCATCGCAGATATTCTGACTCTTTTAATCCGCTGTACTTCATCGAAAGTCTCATGGCTGCAATCATGCCTTTACTCACCGCCAATCCGTGTAATGTCCGGTCTTCCATTTCTATGGCATGTCCCAGGCTGTGCCCGAAATTCAGGATATGTCTGATATTCTTGTCCTGCTCATCATTTTCTACCAAACGGATTTTCAGCTGACATGCTCTGTGCAAGAGTTTATTCAACACTACAGTTTTGCGATTCAGTATGTCATTGACAGAATCTTCCAGCTCTTTGATCAGCTCTTCATCCATGATGAAAGCAATTTTCAGCATTTCAGCAAGTCCGTTCTTATAATGTTCATCCGGCAAGGTCTCCAGAAAATTGCTGTCAATTTGTGTTGCATCTGGCTGGCGAACAGTTCCGATCATATTTTTGATACCGGCGTAATTGATACCGTTTTTTCCACCAACAGCTGCATCAGCCATGGCCAGAAGGCTTGTGGGTATCAGGATCAGTGGCACACCTCTCAGATAAGTAGCAGCCACAAAACCGGCAATGTCTGTCACCACGCCACCGCCAAACCCCAGGATTACAGAGTGACGGTCAATCTTCTCAGCCTTGAGCTGTTCGTAGATGTGCAGTACTGTCTCCGGATTTTTTGAAGCTTCACCCGGTTTGATGCAGATATGCCTGAATTGATTGATAAATTCAGGATAATTTGCATACAGGTTATCATCTGTAATCAGGAAAGCTGATTGTGGTAAATTTTCAGGAATGTCAATATTCCCGAATTCCATGCTGGTATTCAAGTGGTTTGATCTTATGATATACCTGTCGGATTCCTTATCTTTCATAGGTAACCAAAGATATAAAAAAGAATGAATTAATCTTCAGCAGGCTGTTCAAATATGCTAAAATTCACTGCGCCGTATTTTCTGTGTTCGAGGAAGTGACCCAGTTCACTGAAATCGTGCTTTTTGCTGTGTTCAAGCAGCAACAAACCACCCGGACGCAGGAGTTTCCGCTCAAATACCAATTGGTGTATTTCCCTGTACTCTTCGGAATCAAAAGGAGGATCTGCAAAAATGATATGGTATTCTTTCTGTACACGTTCCAGAAAACTGATTGCATTGGAATTCAAAACACTGATGCCATCCATCTGCATTTCTTCAATATTTCTTTTTATGAAATCCGTCTGGGTGGCATCAATTTCCACGGAAGTGATATCCTCACAGCCTCTTGAGCCCATTTCGTATGTAAAGGCACCACTTCCGCTAAACAAATCAAGAAATCTAATTTGTTCCAGATCATAATGATTGTTCAGCACGTTAAAAATGCTTTCACGTGCAAAATCTGTGGTTGGCCTGCCCTGAAATCTTTTTGGAGGCGTTATTTGTTTTCCTTTAAAACTGCCGGAAATTATTCGCATTAATCTACATTTAAAAAATTCACAAAATAGTGTGGCATGATGTCCTGGAACTGGTAAGAGTATTTTTTTTCCGTATTGAGGGTTTCCAGGTAGATGTTTTTAACAAATTTATTGAGTTGTACCATGGCTGTCTCATTTTTATCTATCCAGCCGGAAAACATTAAGGGACAATTTTTCGGATCGAGCATTAATTGCTTATAAAGATTCAGCACATAGTACACCAAATCGTTGCCGTAGCGATGGGAATAAGTATTAAACAATGCAGGTTCTCCATTTTTAAAGACCAGCATATCGGCATATCCTTTCCATACCTGAACAAATACAGCCTCTTTTTTTCCCTGGCTTGTATATTTCAGTGCTGATCTGATCAATGATGCCTGGCTTAATTCTGTTTTTTGCGGCTTTATTTTTGTCTCAAGAGCTTTTTTTAGATTCTCATCCACCAAACCTGCCAGGACAAAATCCTGCTGAGGGAAAGATGTGGAAATAATTTCTTTTCCGGTCCTGTCGGGGAAATGAAATGCCATGATTTCTTTAAGGCCGTTTCCCTGAGAAAAAGCCTTTGGCAACAGCAGGGTTTCGGCACCGGCCATTACCAGGTGTTTTATATCCACGGGCTTTTCCTCCCCCCAGATATCCCTGATAAATGCTTCCAGTCCTTCCATGACTTCTTCCGGCTCTGCTGTTTTATCAAGAGAAACCGAGCGAAGGCCCATAAACCGGTTTTCCTGACGATCTTTTACAGAAAAACAATATCCATCCTGACCTGTCAGAATGGATATCGTACAATTTTGATGGGCAGTATTTTTTACATTTTTATCAAGAACAAAAATATTTTGCATTGCAGTGGATTAATTTTCCCAGTTACCTGCATTATTTGTAGCTTCTTCCAGAGAACCGACTCTGAGAACGCTATCCTGCCTGTCTGCATTAAAGTTCACAATCAGTTGCCGATCCATTCCGTCAAGAATATCCCAGTTGTTTACCCGGGCTTCGAAGACTTTGACATCAACTTTTGATCCGGTTATCACAGTAGCAGTATCCATACGGAATTTGGCATGTGTGCCACAAGGGATGTAAGGCATTGAGTCCAAAGGATAAGGTAAATATTTAAATAAGGTATCCTGATATGGAATATAAGTTGTGTCCCTGCTGACGATACCTAGCTCAACGGCTTCCTTCTCAGTCAAAGTATCGGGAACAAAGCCATCTTTTTTCACAACCGGCATGGATTCTGTTTTGATAAAGTGCAGGAGGGTATCAAAATGGGGTGTATAATAACCATTCCGTTTTTTGAATTCAACCTGCGCCGTTCTGATATCTTCCAGCCTGTTAATTACCTGATTAAATCGTTCGACTCTTTCTTTTTCAAAGTCTATGGGTTTCTTTATGCCTTTTACAATAAGAATTGCCAGTAACACAATCAAGGCCAACAATACGATCTGGATAATGATTTTGACTGTTTTGTTCATTGTCTCTCTTTTTTTTATAATTTCGATTCCTCGTTGATTTAATAATTAATTTAATTCAATTAAACCTTTTCGGTTTGCAGCAAAATTAATATTTTTTAAGAAAAATCCGCAGGATTCGCGCAAAATGATTAAAAACTTTCTCACAAAACATATCCTTGAAATCTTTCCATATAATGCAACGCAGGATCAACTCAATCTGTTGCGTAAACTTGAAGATTTCATGCTTTCTGATATCGGAAAATCCGTTTTTGTACTCAGAGGATACGCAGGAACGGGAAAGACAAGCATGATCGGAGCATTTGTAAAAACACTTCATAATATGAAGGTAAGCTTCCGTTTGTTGGCACCAACAGGCAGGGCGGCCAAAGTTTTATCTCACAGCAGTGGCTTTCCGGCATTTACCATTCATAAAGAAATTTACAGGCAGAAAAATTCCGCCAAAATGTTTTCAGGATTCGGACTCAATTATAATAAAAACCGTGATACCATTTTTATCGTTGACGAAGCCTCGATGATCAGCAACGAATACGCACCCAACAGCATGTTTGGGAGTGGCCGTTTACTCAATGATCTCCTGCAGTTTGTGTTCAGCCGCAACAATTGCAAATTAATTTTTATCGGAGATACAGCGCAACTGCCACCGGTAAATACAGAGCTATCCCCTGCCCTTGATCATACAGAGCTTTCGTCAATGGGCATGCATGTCTGCGGGCATGAAATGACAGAAGTTATTCGTCAGGCCAGAGATTCAGGCATATTGATGAATGCCACCGCTTTACGGGAACGGCTGCAAAGTGATCCCGGAGGAATCCCGCAATTCTCAACCAGCGCTTATTCCGATATCGGGCGCATCACCGGAAATGAACTCGTAGATACACTGGAATCAGAATATGACCGGCATGGCATGGATGAAGTAAAAGTTGTCTGCCGTTCCAACAAAAACGCCAATATTTATAATCAGGGAATCCGCAATCAGATTCTGTGGCGCGAGGAAGAACTTTCCCCCGGTGACCTGCTTATGGTCGTGAAAAACAACTACACCTGGCTACCCGAAAAAGCCCCGATTGATTTCATTGCCAACGGAGATATGGTGGAAATTGTCAGGCTCAGGCAAACACAGGAAATGTACGGACACAGGTATCAGGATGCTGAAATCAGGTTCATTGATTATCCCGAGCTTGAAATTGAAGTAAGGCTGCTGCTTGACACACTGGAGATCAACTCGGCTTCACTCCCGGCAGAAGAAAGCCAGAAGCTGTATGAAGAGGTGAAAGTTGATTATCAGCACCTGGATGCCAAAAAGCAAGCAGAAGCCATACGCAAGGATCCTTTTTTGAATGCCCTGCAGATTAAATATGCCTACGCCATGACATGTCATAAAAGCCAGGGAGGACAATGGCATTCCATTTTTATTGATCAGGGATATGTCACCGAAGACATGATGGGCGTATCATATTACCGCTGGATGTACACAGCTTTAACCAGGGCCACCGGCAAGGTTTATCTGGTAAATTTCCCGGATGATTATTTCACAGACACTGTTTCCGATAAATAAAATCACTCATCATTCAACTCATCCAGCGGAATAAATTCCATACTGATAGAATTCACACAGTGTCGCGTGTTTTTATCAGTAAATCTTTCGCCGGTAAACACATGCCCAAGATGCGCACCGCAATTGCTGCATAAAATCTCTGTCCGGACACCATCGGCATCAGTTTTTCGTTTTACTGCGCCTTCTATTTCATCATCGAAACTGGGCCATCCGCACTGCGCATCAAACTTGGATGTAGAACGGTACAAATGTGCTCCACAGCGCTTGCAGGTATAAACACCTTCTTTCCAGTGGTCTTCAAATTCTCCGCTGAAAGGCATTTCGGTGCCTTTATTGATGATCACCCGCTTTTCTTCAGGGCTGAGTTCTTTGTAGTTATCTTTGTTTTCCTGTGCCATAACTGTTGCTGTCAATACAATGAAAACAAATAAGCCTAATGATGTCTTCATTTTCTCTTGTTTGAATAGTAAACAGCTTTGACCTTCAAATGTTGACAAGATTATTGCAGAAAATCATTTCCTTTAATAAATCACCAACTTTCCGCACAGGTACTCATCTGCGGAATGTATCCTGACAAGATATGTCCCGGCAGGCAGCGATGACACATTCAGCCGGTTTGACCGAATTTTTTGTGTCAGCACGATCCGTCCGCTGTTATTCAGTATCTCAACAAACGTGTCCTCAGGCAGATTGTTTTTAAAATACACCGCAGCCCGTGCCGGATTTGGGTAAAACTGAATGTTTTCAACAGCAGAGATAGTAATATTGTTATACAGGCCGGTAGTAAACGACCAGGTTTCAGACCATGCACTTTCCTGAGTGCCATCACCGGAATTCACCCTCCAGAAAAACTGTGTCTCTTCCGGCAAACCACTCAGGCTGACCAGCGTGTCATTTTCGGTTCCACTTGTAACACCTGTGGCAAAGGTGGAATCTGGTGATATCTGGTAATCAAACTCACTTGCTCCGAACACATCATGCCAGACAAGAAAAACTTCCGAGGGATCAAGCCCTGTAGCATTGTCTGCCGGAGAAACAAGTACCGGAGGCTCAAGCGGGATACTTTCTGTGGTAAACGACCACACATCCGACCATGGAGAATAGCCGGTATTATTGGCTCCTCGAACCCGCCAGAAATACGTTGTCTGAGGATGTAATTCTGTAAAGTTTGTTGTTAAGAGAGAGGTGATTTCACTGTGCACAGATGTTTCAAACGTTTCATCTGTACTGTATTGATACTGATAAGATTCCGCACCGGCTACTGCAGCCCATTCTGCAATTACCAGATCAAATGGAATGTCGGTACTTCCATCAGCAGGACTCACAAGCACTGGAGCATCTGTCAGTTGATAATCTGTTGTAAACTCCCAGATGCTTGTCCATTCTGATGTATCCTGAGCATGATAAGCAGCAACCCGCCAGTAGTATGTTGTACCATAAAGCAAACCGGAAACATCTGTCTGTGAGTTTGAAAAAGATGAAGTCAGTTCCTGAAAATGTCCGGAATTAAATGACAAAGATGTGTCCACCTGGCAGATATAACCGTCCAGACCGGAAAGATAAGTCCAATCAATGGTTGGATTCACCGATACATTCATGGCGCCATTTGCAGGTGAATGGTTTGAAAGCGATGAGGCTGTAGTAAAATTTGTAACATTTGACCATTCAGATGTATCAACGGCATTATAGGCTTTGGCACGCCAGTAATAGGTTGTTCCGAAATACATATCCGACACGATCGCCTCTGAGGAGCCGGAGCTGCTGCTGCCACTGACCAGTACAGGCGAACTAAAATCCTGAACGGTATCAATTTCATACAGATAGCCGGACAAACCACCGATGTAAGACCAGTCGATATCAAGTTCCACATCCTGATTGACCGCACCATCGGCTGGTGAAGTATTGGAGAGTTGATTGGCCGTAGTAAATTCTGTGGGCACTGACCAGGCTGAGGTATCAACGGCATTATAGGCTTTGGCACGCCAGTAATAGGTCGTTCCGAAATACAGATCCGATACGATCGCCTCTGAGGAGCCGGAGCTGCTGCTGCCACTGACCAGTACAGGCGAACTAAAATCCTGAACGGTATCAATTTCATACAGATAGCCGGACAAACCACCGATGTAAGACCAGTC
>JBKGYK010000007.1:0-56373 GCA_046546095.1 Bacteroidales bacterium | reverse complement strand
ACTACAAAATTAGTGTTTTTCTGGGCCCTTCTTATTCATTTGCAAACATACGAGGTCAGGGTTTAGCACTGCGACCTGAAGGTGGTGTTAAGCTACTGTTCAACTGGCAATACTAAAGCCCATTTATTCTTTTAATTGTCCTGCCACCACAAACTGAAGCTCGCGGTTTAGGAATCACCCTCCTCTGGCATACGACTCTAGTCAAGTTCTCACTATTTCATTCATCCAAAGCCGATTAACCCCGGCATTTATGTCGGGGTTTAGAGGCGAAACACAAAACTCTAAGGGCTTTAGCCCTGATAGGCTTTTATGAATTATAATTGATGAAATATCCAATAAGTTTGCAGTAGAACCCATAAAATAAACCAGGTTTGAAAAGGCTGCTTTGAAATTCGAAGCAGCCTTTTTTTATAAAATCCGGGCTTATCAACAAAGGTTTCTGCATCATTCAGGAAAAATCCACAGCTCAGCCTTATATCTATACACCTGATATTCTGCACTTTTTCCGTTTACAAGCGTTTGCAAACGAATGTAAAACGAATGCAAGTAGTTTTTATCCGACTGTGATCATTGGATGCATGTATGTTTGCAAGCGAACCAAAAAAATAAGAATTATGAAAACATCAGAAAACAAAATCATGTTGATTGGCAGGCTTGGTGCTGACCCGGTCATCAGAAGATTTGAAACAGGCCAGCGCATGGCCAGGCTTACTCTGGCCACACATGAGACAAAACGGAATCTTGAAGGTAGTTTAGAAAAGATGACCAACTGGCATCACTTGATAGCCTGGGGCCCGACGGCCGATATCATCAAGCAAATGCTGCGGAAGGGCAGGCGCATCGCGATTGAGGGCCGGCTCAATGAAAGAAAGTGGAAAGACAAAACCGGCGCAGACCGCCAACAAAGTGAAGTTGTGGTAAAAGATTTTACCTTGCTGCAGTAGTCATCTTTCCTGAATGAATGTAATAAAAAAGCCCCGGAATTCCGGGGCTTTTTTTATGCTACAATTTGGATTTACATTTTTTCAGGCACCTGAATTCCAAGCTTATCCATGGCATGTTTCAGGGTAGCAGAAACCTCATCGGCGAGCATCAACCTGAATTGCAGGACATTTCCGTTACTGGCTTTGAGGATGGAGTAATCATGATAATATTTATTAAACTCCTTAGCCAGCTCAAAGGCATAATTTGCAATCAGCCCGGGATCCATTTCATTTCCTGCCTCACGCAGTACCATATCATAATGGTCAATGAATTTTATCAGATCAAGTTCCTGTTCATTGATAATACTATCCTCGGAAATGGTCTTTGGTACACTGATATTCATTTTGGAAGCTTTCCGAACGATAGAGCGGATGCGCGCGTGTGTATACTGTACAAAAGGACCTGTATTTCCGTTAAAATCAATGGATTCTTTTGGATTGAACACCATATTTTTTTTGGGGTCTACTTTCAGAATGAAATATTTCAATGCTCCCATTGCAATCATTGAATACACCTCTTTCTGCTGTTTTTCAGGCATGTCATCAAGTTTACCCAGTTCATCCGACATCTCTTTACTGGTTTGAATCATTGTTTCGATAAGATCATCAGCATCAACCACTTTACCTTCCCGCGATTTCATTTTTCCTTCCGGGAGTTCAACCATACCGTAGGACATATGCCGGATGATTTCTGCCCATGCAAAACCAAGTTTCTTAATGAGGGTTTTGAGCACCTGAAAGTGGTAATTCTGCTCGTTACCTACCACATACACCATTTCATCGGGCGCGTAGGTTTCAAACCGTTTTACTGCTGTACCAATATCCTGAGTCATATACACAGAAGTGCCGTCTTTTCTAAGCAGCAGTTTTTCATCAAGGCCTTCCTCAGTGAGGTCTGCCCATACTGAATTATCATCTTTTTTATGGAGAGTACCATTTTTCAGGCCATCCAGGACAATTTGTTTACCGATTTTGTAAGTATCGGATTCGTAATAGATTTCATCGAATCGGATATCCAATTTTTCGTACGTTTTATCAAATCCCTCATATACCCATTGATTCATGGTATTCCAGAGTTTCATCACCTGTTCATCCCCTTCTTCCCATTTTTGCAGCATCTGCCGGGCTTTTTGCATGATCGGGGCTTTATCTTTGGCTTCTTTTTCACTCAGGCCTTTTTCCTGCAATTCTTTTACTTCTGCCTGGTATGTTTTTTCAAATTTCACATATAAATCGCCAACATATTTATCCCCTTTCATTCCATTTTTTTCGGGGCTGCCTTCCGGGTCAAAATCCAGATAAGCCTGCATGGATTTACAGATATGAATGCCCCTGTCATTGACAAGATTTACACGGACCACATCATGTCCGCAAGCTTTGAGTATCCTGGCCACAGAATCCCCTATGAGATTATTTCTGACATGTCCCAGATGCAACGGTTTGTTGGTGTTGGGAGATGAAAACTCAATCAGCACTTTCTTTTTCCTTTCCGGAATCAATTTATCATCTGGTCTGTGTGCAATATCATTGAGCCGTTCAATCCAGAATTCTTTGGAAAAGGATAAATTCAGGAATCCTTTAATGACATTGTATGATGTGAGATTTTCAAACCTCTGCTTTACATAGACACCGATGTCGTTTGCTGTGTCTTCAGGCTTTTTTTTGCTGTATTTCACTACCGGAAAAACCACAACGGTCAGGTCACCGGAAAATTCTTTCCGTGTTCGCTGTATCTGTATAATATCAGCCCTCATCTTTTGTCCGTAAAGGACCTCCACTGCTTCTGCTACTGTTGCCCTAAGCCGTTTTCTCATTCTGTTACCAATTTTTTGACAAAAATAGTCTTGTCGTTGAAATATATGATGATATTTTTAATTTAGTTACTAACATTTTGTTTTGCATAAAATTTACACAAATCTTTCAGTCCGCATTTATGACATTTGGGATTTCTGGCCGTACAAACATATCTTCCGTGCAATATCAGCCAGTGATGGGCATCCTGCAGCAATTCTTCGGGAATATATTTCACAAGCTGCTTTTCGGTTTGCAGGGGTGTTTTTGCATTGGCAGATAGGCCAAGTCGCTCAGAAACCCTGAACACATGTGTATCTACGGCCATGGCGGGTTGTTTAAATGCCACAGAAATAATAACACTTGCTGTTTTTCTGCCCACCCCCGGCAGTGTTTGCAGGCTTTTCATGTCAGCCGGCACTTTACCCTCAAACTCACTGACGAGTTTTTCAGACATTCCTTTAAGGTACCTGGCTTTGCTGTTGGGATAGGAACAGGATTTAATGAATTCCAATATTTCACTCTCTTCAGCTGCAGCCATATGATGTGCATCCGGATAGGCTTTCAGCAATGCCGGTGTAATTTTATTCACACGTTTATCAGTACACTGGGCTGATAGAATCACTGCCACAATTAGCTCAAATGAAGAATGATAAACCAATTCTGTTTCCACAACCGGCATTTCTTTTTGAAACCAGTCGAATATTTTCTCAAACCTTTCTTTCTTAGTCATATTTACAATTAAACCGGTGTTTCATCAAGAAACCAAATCGCACTCAGATTGTTGAGCATTCTGGCATTTCATACCGGACTTGCTGACAATAAGGCCTGCAAATATAACAAATAAATCTCTTCTTTATATATCACTCTGTTCTATCAGGCAAAACTGCACATAAGTGTTTCATTCAAATCATTTTAAGGAATTCATCCTCGCTGATGATTTTCACGCCCAGGGATTTTGCTTTATTGAGTTTTGCAGGACCCATATTTTCACCGGCAAGCAGGTATGTTGTTTTGGCGGACACAGATTGAACGATTTTACCGCCATTCTCTTCCACCATCTTCTTCAGTTCTTCCCTGGTATGCCTGGTAAACACACCGGATATTACAATTCTCTCTCCTTCCAGTTTATTGGATACCGGCAGGTTCTCCTCCCCGGCTTCGAGTTGAAGGCCATAAGACCGGAGACGCTCTACGATTTCCTGATTGGCAGGCAGGTTGAAATATTCGACAACAGATTTGGCTGTGGTTCCACCAATATCATCTATGGCTTGTAAATCCTCTTCGGAAGCGGCAGCAAGTTTATACACATCAGGGAATGATTTGGCAAGCACTTTGGCTGTAGCCTCACCGACATATCTGATTCCCAGTGCATAAATCACCCTTGGGTAGGGTATGCTTTTTGCCTGCTGTATGCCCTGAATAATATTCTGTGCAGATTTTTCCCGGAATCTGTCCAGTTGAAGGATATCTTCTTTTTTCAGGGTAAACAAATCTGCCATATTTTTTATCAGATTCCTGCGCAGAAAAAGGTCTATGGTCTCACTGCCAAGACTATCAATATTCATGGCCTTACGGCTGATAAAGTGTTCAATTTTGCCCCTGATCTGGGGAGGACAGGCATTTCCGTTTGGACAATAATGTTTTGCCTCTCCCTCTTTTCTGAGAAGGATTGTTCCACATTCCGGGCATTTACTTATAAACTCCAGGGGTTTGCTGTTTTCGGCATGTTTAGCAAGGCCAACAATTTTGGGAATAATTTCGCCACCTTTCTCAACATATACCAAATCACCCTCATGAATATCCAGCAATCTCATCTGATCGGCATTGTGCAGGGAAGCTCTTTTAACAATGGTTCCGGCAAGTTGCACAGGCTTCAGGTTGGCAACCGGCGTTACAGCCCCTGTCCTTCCTACCTGATATTCAACCGATTCCAGTTTGGTTGTTGCCTGTTCAGCTTTGAATTTATATGCGATGGCCCATCGAGGTGATTTGGCAGTCATGCCAAGTTCTTCCTGCATATCATAATCATTCACTTTTATAACAATCCCATCAATTTCAAAAGCCAGATTATGACGCCTGACATCCCAGTTATCAATAAATTCAAAAACATCTTGCAGAGACCTGGTCCGGGTCATGAAATCAGGCACCCTGAATCCCCATTTTTTTGCAAGCAGCAAGGAGTCGTAATGAGTTTTGGCGGGCACATCTCCTGGCACAAGATAATACAGGAAACACTCCAGCTTACGCTTTGCTACTTCGGATGATTTCTGCATTTTCAGGCTTCCGGCAGCGGCATTTCTGGGATTGGCAAAAGGCTGTTTTCCTTCCTCTGCTTTCTTAGCATTCAGTTCTTCAAACACAGCTTTGGGCATAAACACTTCCCCTCGGATTTCGAACAAATCCGGAATATTCCCGCCTTGAAGTCTGAGAGGAACTGACCTGATGGTGCGGATATTATCGGTCACGTCATCCCCCTGATAGCCATCACCACGGGTCACAGCACGTTTAAGGACAGAATTCTCATAAGTCAGACTGATAGAGACACCATCGTATTTCAGTTCACATACGTATTCGGGTTCACGGCCAAGGCCTTTTTTCACACGTGTATCAAAAGCGGTCAATTCCTCCCGTGAGTAAGTATTATCCAGGGATAACATTGGGGTTCGGTGCTTTACCTGTACAAATTCCTGATTAAAATCCCTGCCCACCCTTCTGGACGGAGAATTGGGATCCTCATATCCGGGATGCTCCTTTTCCAGCTTTATCAGTTCATTCATCAACTGGTCATATTCAAAATCAGAAATTTCCGGAGCAGCATCCACATAGTACTTTTTGTTATGATAATTGAGATTTCTTCTCAACGCATCAATTCTTTTTTTCACATCCGCCATAAGCACTGTTTTAATAAAACCATGTTACAATCTGATAATCAACAGGTATTCTTTTCATCTGCAACCAGACTGCCAATGAAATTTATTTTTTTAAAGATAATAAAATTGCAAAATTTGTATCTTCTGAGCCTTGTTTCAGAAAATAATTATCAACAATATTGCATTTATGAAAAAGTTAAAAAACGCACTTGCCTCTAAAGGCTCTTATCATTGTTTCGGATGTTCACCGGAGAATCCACGTGGCTTAAAAATGGAATTCTGGCTTGATGGTGATGATGTTGTATCCTTTTTTGAACCTGAATGGTTTTACGACGGTTGGAAAGGCATAATGCACGGGGGAATTATTGCCACAATGATGGATGAGCTGGGTGAGTGGATAATATTTTCACAGCTTGGAACCACAGGCGTCACCACCGATCTGAATGTCAAATACAAGCGCCCGGTGAGAACAGACGAAGGAAAAATTGAAATACGCGGCACACTCAGGGAGATTAAGCGCAACATTGTTTTTATAGATGTGAACATCCGTAATAAATCAGGGAAGATCTGTGCTCAGGCGGATATTGCATACTATACCTTTAGCAGGGAACAAGCAAAGGAAAAATTTGATTTTCCGGATAAAGAATCATTTCTGGATTAAATTTCTGATCCCAGTTGATTGTCTAAAAACACGGTGGCGGTAAAAGCAAATCCCTGCCCCGGCTCTGTCTCAAACTTGTACCGGGCATTGATCATATCCAGACGATTAACAATATTTCTCAGACCTATCCCTGAAACAGAAAGGTCTTTTCTTACCTTTTCCAGATCAAAGCCGTACCCGTCATCTTCATAAAACAGGCTGACTTTCCGGCCTTTTGTTTCAAATATCTGAATATCAATAGAAGAAGCACCAGCATGCTTCAGGGAGTTGTTAATCAACTCCTTAACTATGCGAAAGAGGGATATTTCAATATTTTGTTCAAGCCGGGATTCCAGGGTAGAATCAAAATTTATTTCCGGGCCGCTATCACCGGAAATCTGATCAACAAATCCTCTGATTGCATGGTTCAAACCAAAATCTATCAAAATTCCCGGTATCATATTGCTGGATAAGTTACGGGAAGCTTGCACAGCATCATCTACCAGCTCCGTGATTTTTCCAATAACCTCGTCCTGATTTTCCTGTCCGCCACTTTTTCCCAAAAGGCCGGTGTACATTTTAATTCCGGAAAGTATAGGCCCCAGTTCATCATGCAGGTCACGGGCAAACCGCATTCTCTCTTTTTCTTCTGTATCAAGAATGCTTTTCATCAGCCGGGCTTCAAAAGCCTTTTTTTCGGTGATATCCGATAAGACAACCATAATGGCCGTCTTGTTCTTAAATCGTGTTTTGATGGCTTTAACCAGAAAATAAAGTTTTTTCTTGTCTTTTGACTGCAGCTCAATTTCAAACACAGGAAATGTTTGTCCCGGTTTGTGATCATCAAACCAGGCTTCCACTTTATTAAAATGTTTGTCAGGTACAATTTCCCGGAACGCAGGTCCATTCATTTCCTCAAAGCTGTATTTGAGTTTTTGGCGGAAAGCTTCGTTGATAAATAGAACATCTTCGCCGCTATAATAAAATATGGGATCGGGAATCTTATCAACAGTATTTCGATACAGAACTTCGTTTTTCTTAATCTGCTCTCTGGCCTCCTCAACTTTACGCATCATCTTGATTTGGTCATAAGCCTTTTCAACCAGAGCAGGCAGGATGTCCTGGAAACCCTCATTTTTAACCACATAGTCCAGAGCGCCCATTTTCATGAGAGATATGGCGAGCTGTATATCACTGTGACCGGTGATAATAATGAAAGGAGCATCATAGTTCATTTCCCGGAGCACCTCAACAAGCTCCTCCCCTGTCATATCCGGAAGGGTATAATCAATAAGCAATAAATCGGGCTGAATTTCAGGATAGTTTTCTATCATTTCTGCCGCCATTGTATATCCTGTGGCATCATAGCCTGCCTGATCTAATTTGTATGTAATAAGCCTGTTAAGGGCTTGATTATCTTCTACCAGAACAATTTTCATATGCGCAAAACTCTTTTCCATAAAGATAAAGAAAATTCACACACAGCAGAATAATCAAATACCAAAGAACATTCAAGCCATGCTGCCGGCTCAGACAAAAACACGTATCCTGGTCTGTATCTATTGGCAGAATTGCACTAAGCATTTTAACCGAGCCGGAAATACTGCTTTCTCACCTGTTGCCAGACGTGTTTTAGGAGTATATTGATCATACAATAAAAAAAGTGGAAAAACAAACAATGAGAATACAGTTTATCATAACGCTTATCATGCTGACTTTTCCCGGAATTGTTTCTGGGCAAAGCATCACAGCTGATTTTGATATGTCTGTAAACCAGGGTTGCACACCTTTGGAGGTGAGCTTTGTCAATCAGTCTGAAGGTGAAAATCTGAATTACGAATGGGATTTCGGCAATGGCAATACTTCATTTTTTGAAAACCCCGGAGCCGTATATTCACAGGAAGGAAACTATGATGTCCGTCTTATTGCCTATAACAACGAGCATGCCGATACCATCTTAATGAAAAATGCAGTCAGTGCATACAGCAGCTCACAGGCAAATATTACAACCAACGGCGACACTGAAGGCTGTGCTCCTCTTTCCACCGAATTTACAGCAAGTGGTTCAGACCTTTCTGATGGAGACACATATCGCTGGGATTTTGGTACCGGCACAATATATGAAGGCAAGAACATCAGCATGAACTTTGACAATCCAGGCTATTACGATGTCTTGCTCACCATCATAAATGAACATGGGTGTACATCATCCACTTATGCTGAAAACCACATTGAGGTATTTCCTGCAGAAGATTTTGACTTTTCTGCTTCAAAAACAAATTTCTGCAATCTGCCTGCAGTAGTTACCTTCAGCCTGGATGACAATCTGCCGGAAGGCTCTGAAATAATCTGGGATTTTGGCGATGGTAACAACTCAACAGAGACAACACCCACGCATACATACGAGAATTTCGGCAATTATGATGTCAGCGCTACAGTTATCAACGCCAATAATTGCGAAAGCACTGTTAATCACACAAATATAATACAAATCTCTCCTGTTCTTGCAGAATTTTCACCGGCTGACACCGTTTTCTGCAACCAGACAGAGATTCAGTTTTCCAATCATTCAGAGGCTTTCAGTCATGCTGAATGGGATTTTGGAGACGGCGCCACCTCGAATGAGGTTAATCCACAACATGAGTATTCAACTGCAGGAAGCTATGAAGTCAATCTGCAGGTATGGAATGATGACGGTTGTCAACAGAGCATCAGCCATACCATTGAGATTGAAGAGGTAGAAGCAGGATTCACCACCAGTGAATCTGTATTGTGCGGGCTTCCTGCATTTGTTGAATACCAGTCAGAATCAGAAAATGCAGTATCTTTTCAGTGGCGTACAGACCAAGGAGTTACCAGCAGTCAGGAAGACCTGATTATGCTATACACTGATTCTGATATGAATCCCGGTTCAGATTTTCAGAGAACACTTACCGACACATTGATTGTAAGTGGTGCACTTGGCTGCACAGATACTGCCATCCAGCAATCAGTGGAAATAAACATGCCCCGTGCCTGGGTAACACCAAATAATTTACCGGCATATGCCAATGATGTCAGGGGATGTGTTCCTTTAAGCATTGAGTTCAGCAATGAATCGGTTTATGACAACCCGACAGACAGTATTGTGGCTGTTCACTGGAATTTTGGTGATGGCAACACAAGTGAAGAGTTTAGCCCCTCCCATACATGGACAGAGCCCGGTGAATACCTTACCAGCATGACAGTTGAAACTGCCGGAGGCTGCTCAAGCTCCTTTGAAATATTTGTAGAAGCAGGTACACCCCAAACCGCTGATTTTTCGTACAACATCCCTGATACCATCTGTGCTTCAGATTACATTTCACTTTTTGATGAATCCAGCGATGATAGCCTCATTGATCAATGGATGTGGAGTTTTTCCGATGGTGGATCTTCCGTTACACCAAATCCTCAGTATCATTTTACGGACACCGGCTATATGGATGTAGCCCTGATGGTTGGTTACAATGGCTGTATGAGCGAGCCCACAGGAATGAATGACATCACCTATGCAAAAGGCCCGGTAGCAGATTTTAGCAGAAGTTTTGATTGTGATACTCCCCTGCGCTGGCATTTTTCCGCAGATGTTACAGACGCAGACGGCTGGTACTGGAAAATGGGAGACGGAACCATTGGTTTTCACAATCAGGAAGAAGTAAGTTACACCTACAGCGAGGCCGGTAACTATACTGTGGAACTGGTCGCTCATAATGTGGACAATGAATGCGATTATACTGCACGAAAAACGATCAAGCCACGTAACCTGGAGGCAAAAATCAGCACAGACACCACTTATGGATGTCCGGGACTAACGGTTACTGCAGACGGGGAAGAAAGTCAGTTTGCCATACCTGCAGAATATGATGAAAAATGGGGAAAATATCACTGGATTATTGACAAGGGAGCAGTTGATTCAGTAAGCAGCAATGCCATCGAACATACTTTTTCCGAAAGAGGTGAGCACAGCATCAGCCTTGTGGTTACAGACCGCAACGGCTGCCGTGACACAGCGTCAAAAATCATTAAAATCTATCAACCTATGGCCAAAGCAAACATTGATAGCATCACAGGTTGCGCACCACTTGATGTATCATTTGCTGCACAGGTATCTTCTGACACAACAATTGCCAATACCATATGGAACTTTGATGACGGCATGCAAAGCCAGGAATTAATCACGGAGCACACCTACACTGAAGGCGGCAATTTCACACCGGAACTTACCATTACAGATGTATTGGGATGCTCCACAAACATTTCTGCACAGCAACCTGTGGTTACCAACAATCCTTCTGCAGATTTCAGCAGTGTCAACACTAAACTATGTGCAGGAGAAAGCACCCGGTTTATTCCGGAAAATCAGGACAGTTCCGCCTCATATTACTGGAGCTTCGGCAACGGACAGACCAGTGAGGAGATGAGTCCGGAAATAGTTTTCAATGAAGCCGGAAATTATCAGGTAAATCTCAAGGTGATTACGGATGGAGGATGTGCAAATCAGCAAACCAGGAACAATTACATCAATGTACAAAACTATCCTGAGATTGACTTTATAGCAGACGAAACAGAATCTTCCTGTTATCCATTCTCTGTACATTTTGATGTAAACAGCACCCAGGAGCTTGCATCCTTTGACTGGGATTTTGGAAACGAAAGTCATGGCGCATCCAATGAAAATCCTGATCACACCTATCATAGTCCCGGTGTATATGATGTTTCTTTAATTGCAGCCACCAGCAATGGCTGCAGCGACACACTCGTCAGAGAAGAATACATTCACGTTGGTGGCCCCTCGGCAGATATAAACATGCCTGAACAGGCCTGTCCCGGGAATGAATTTCATGCATATACCAGCAATGCAAATGATGTAACAAACATCATCTGGGATATGGGCAATGGTGACATCGTTCATGGCGACAGCATTGAATATACATACACTACTCCGGGAGAATACTCTCCGGTGGTTATTCTTCAGGCTGATAACAACAATACCTGCGACAAATCATTTGAGCTGAGTGTTGAGGTACCAGATTTTTACGCAGATTTTACAAATGAATCCGAGATCTGCCAGGGTCAGCCTGTAGAATTTCAGAATGAATCCTCACTGGCCGGTCATTACAACTGGACTTTTGGCAGGGATGGAGAATCTCTGGAAACGAATCCTTCATGGGAATTTTCACAAAGCGGAGAATATGATATTCAATTGGTTGCCAGAGGCGATTTTGGTGAAATAACCTGTTTAGATACCGCCAACAGCACAATCAGAGTAAACCCTACTCCTCGTGCAGAATTCACCTGGTCTGTACAGGAACCCCACAAATGTGAACTGCCAAAAGAGGTGCTATTTAATAACCAAACAAGAGGTGGAGCAGTCTTCCAATGGTCTACAAACTCCAACTACCTCTCAAAGGATAATTTTTCCGGCAATACCAATCCCTCTTACACATTTGATACATCCGGAACTCACACGGTTAGGCTGGTAAGCATCAATGCGTACAATTGCAGTGATACAGTAAAACATGACATAAAAATCAACCCTGTTCCAAATCTTGATTTTTCAATTGACAATGCCAGCGGATGCGATCCCCTGACAACAGAATTTCTTCCTGAAATCAAAAACCCGCAGGACGATGCCATAAAAACTACGCACTGGGACTTTGGTGATAACCGGTTTTCAGACAGTCAGAATCCTTCACATACATATCATGCAGGAACATATTCCGTAAGTCTGGCAATTGAGACAGAAAATGCTTGCCGGGATACCCTGGTAAAAGACTCTCTTATAAAAGTTCATCCTACACCCACAGCAGATTTTGTTTATGAAACTGCCAATCGAAAAGAAGATCCTGAAAAATACGGTGAAGTACAGTTCATAAACCACAGTGGCGGTGGCACATCGCCGCTTAGCGTAAGCTGGGATTTTGGTGATGGGTTTACTACAGAGGAGGCATCTCCACGGCACAGGTACAGCAGCAATCAAGACTATCTTGGCGAAGCATACCGGGCCAGCCTTTTTGTTACAGATGCCAGAGGATGCACTGACAGCCTCAGCAAAGCAGTGCAGATAGACTATTTTAACGGTTTGTATGTACCCAATGCCATCATTCCGGAAAGTTCACAGGGAGAACAGGGCATCTTTAAGCCCAAAGGCAAATCCCTCACTTCTTACCGATTGTTGATATACAACAGACATGGCAAATTGATATTTGAAAGTGATCAACTTGACCCGCATGACGGCAGCCCGCAAGAATCATGGAACGGCAAATTTCAGGGACAAATTGTTGAAAAAGGAGTTTATATCTGGAAAATAGAAGCCACTTTTTCTGACGGTTCGGAATGGTACTATGAGACAGAAGGCGGCAAACAAACCAACACCGGTACTGTTCAGGTAATCAGGTAGGCTTGTTCAATCAATTTATCAGTCATGTGGCTTTCTGATGCTGATCCTGGCCGGAGTAATCCTTTCCTTTACAAAATTCACCCGATCACCTGCTTCAGCCCCGGAGATATAAACAATCTTACAAGCTGATTATAAAGATATTCCAAAAATAAATCTGCATTCGGTTAATTAATTTTTTTTTCCTGTCAGGAAATTAGCCTACATTTGTCATGACTTTGGTTCCAATACCGTTTGCCGGTTTTTCCGGCATAAAACAAACGGTTACGGATGAAAACGGGAATGCCGTGAAAATCGGCAACAGTACCCGCTGCTGTAAGCTCCAAAGGTGTCCGGCAACCCTCGCCACTAACCGCCCCGGCGGTCGGGAAGGCAGCCAGACATGGAGTAAGTCAGAAGACCTGCCAGAGCAAATGTTTATCAGGCTTTCGGGTTAAAAGCTGAAACATCCGGATTTTGACACCAAAAGATGGATTTTTCATCCCCTGCCTTTCAGCCTGAATTGAAATCATTTTTGTTGAATCAATAAATTTTACATGATGAAAAAATTTCACGGCTTTTTGTTAAGCACGGCAATTGCAAGCTGTATCTTTGGGTCCGGGAGCATGGCACAAAACACAGCAGATTTTGAAAATCTTTCTCTGGATCAGGAGAGTTATTATGACGGCAGCACCGACCACAGCGGTACTGTCTATGAAACAGAATTTTTCCCTTATACATCGGGAGAAATTGAATTCGGCCTGAATTATACGGACTGGGGTGAAGCAGGTTCCTTTGGAGGCATGGCCTATTCCAACCAAACTGACACAAGTACCGCCGGTTATGAAAACTATTCTGCGTATGCGCTCAATCCCGGTGGTGCAAATGGCACTGAAAACTATGGCATTTATTATCCCTCATACAACCTGCCGGATTCCATTGTTTTCAATGAACCTGCAAATCCGCAGGGAGCGTACATCACCAATCATACCTGGACTTACCATTATATCAACTCGGAAGACACAGGCTTCAGCGATGGCGACTCGCTGAGTCTCGCAATCACAGGCTATCAGGAAAATGATGAAATCTGTGGCAGCATAGAAATCAAGCTTGCCGATTTCACCAATGGAAACAGTTTTATTATGAATGACTGGACCTGGGTTGATTTTACCGCATTTGAATCTGTAAAATACATAAAATTCACCATCAGCTCCAGTGATGCCATGGTTCCCACTTACTTTTGCATTGATGAAATCGAATACCTGGCGCAAAATACAGATATAAACACCAAAGTCACGGCAACGGAGATCTATCCCAATCCATTTGCGGAAAAGCTTTACATCACGAGCAGGGAAGATGCTGTTTGCAAAATATACGATGCTTTTGGCAGCCTGCACATCAGGAAAAACATCCCTGCTGGTAAACATCAAATTGATACCGGCAATTTGTCTGATGGCATGTATCTTATCCAGATAGAAAGTGAACACAAGAGTTTCACCAGGAAGCTAATCAAATAGTTGTTTTTCATGGAGTGCCCTCATCAGGAGGGTGCTCCTTGCATTCAAAATCATGAAAAAAGCACTTATCGTCATTTATATCGTATTTACAGCCACCGACCTGTTAGCTCAAAACAGCATCATTACGGCTGATGATGCCGCAATCTCAGCATGGGCAAGTGAATGTACGGTAGATGCCGGACCGGTTAACATGAGTATTCCCGGCTCCCCTCTTGCTTCTTTTGGTGAGACAGCAAACGGCATCGGAGAAGCAGACGGGCAGGTAGTCAGTCTGGGTGACAAAGGCAGTGCTACACTATTTTTTGAATCCGGCATAGCCGATGCTGAAGGGATTGACTTTGCAGTATTTGAAAATGCTATCTATTCACCACCGGACCAGGATAGCATGGTATATGCAGAACTGGCTTTTGTAGAAGTGAGCTCTGATGGTGAGAATTTTGTCAGATTTCCGGCATATTCATCCCTACCTGCTGAAGAACAAATCGGAAGCTTTGAACCCATTTTACAGAAACTTGTGTACAATCTGGCCGGAGCCACAGTAAGTTTCCAGGGCTGTGGTTTTGATCTGGCCGAACTTGCTGATTCTTCAGGCATAGACATAACACATATCACACATGTCAGGATTATTGATGTTGGAGGCAGCATAGACCCTGCACTGGCAAGTTACGATACCAACGGCAATATCATCAATGACCCTTTTCCCACGGAATACACTTCAGGCGGCTTTGATCTGGATGCTGTGGCTGTTATCAACAAGAGCACAAGCATACAGCCCCACTCCCCTTTCAGTTTTGACATATTCCCGAATCCGGCAAAAAACAGGCTGAACATCAGGGGTACCAACGGATATTTCAGGTATGAAATTTATAATTCAGCCGGAAAAAAAATACAGCAAAACAATCAAAGCAGGCCTGAAATCCTTATTGACAAGCTTCCGGAAGGGTACTATATTATCAGAATCACAAACAACAATAAAACAGCCATCAGGAAATTTGTAAAATGAAAGCATGCAGACTATCATATCTTTTGTTGATGCCCCTGTTTTTGAGTTTACAGGCCGGAGCCCAGAAAACCATTTCCGACACTGTGAAACTTTCAGAGGTAATGGTTGTGGCCAGGGCTGATATCAGGGATTTAGCCATGCTGGAACTAACCATTGACAGTTTGCATATAAACAACAGCATGCACACAGATATGTCAGATATGTTGCGGGAGAACACTCCGGTTTTCATCAAACAAACTACAAGAGGCAGCATGGCCGGACTATCTTTACGTGGTACCAACAGCACACACACCAGAGTAAGCTGGAATAAAATCCCGCTGAATTCTCCTATGCATGGCAGTGTGGATATTTCTCAATTGCCTTTTCTTTTTGCCGATGACATCAGTCTGCAGTATTCGGCTGCCTCTATGCTGCTGCATGACGGAGCATTGGGCGGCAGTCTGAACCTGTCTTCTCAGCCAGAATGGAAACAGGGCTTCGAAATGAATTACGCAGGAGCAGCCGGCAGTTTTCACAGTTTTGACAATTACCTAAGTATCAATTGGTCAAATGAAAAACTGAGTACTTCGAGCAGACTATTTCATACCACCTCACAAAACGATTTCACCTACAAAAATAATGATATTGCGGACGGTGGTTCAGAGACCAGAAAAAATGCAGATCATACAGGCTACGGGTTGATGCAATCTGTAAGCTACAGGCCTGCACCGGCACATTTCATCAGTTTCCATGGCTGGATACAAAACAATGAAAGGGGCGTACCCGGTCTAAGCACCAATGAAAGCGGTTCCCAAAACAGCCGGAGCAGACAAACAGACAAAGCTTTGCGGACAGTAGCCAGCTACAAATGGCAGGGGAACATCGCAAGCACAGAATTATGGTCAGCAGCAGACAGGCAGGAAAATCATTTCCATACTGACAATTACATCAGTGGTATAGGAAGCTTCCGCAGCATAGAAACCCATGCTGTTTCCCTGTCGCTGTATCAGGGTATGAGTAGCCGGATAAAGTTTTCCGGAGATCACAAGCTAAAGGCTTTGATCAGACATCACTACAATCAGGTGGAATCCAGGAATCTTCAGCAAGCAGAAAGCAATCGAGTCAAAAGGCAGGATTTGTTTATAAGTAGTTCATATGAGCATATGCTGAGAGACAAATGGACAGTAAATATGCTGATAAAGCAGGACATCACCGGAGGGGAGTTTCACCTGCCAAACATGGCATTCACCAGTGCCTGGGAAATGAACAGGCAGATCAGCATTTTCGGAGGGATTTCCCGCAATATGCATCATCCGTCACTGAATGATCTCTATCATATTCCCGGAGGAAATCCGGAGTTGCAATCAGAAACAGCCATCACTGCAGATGCGGGTCTTATGTACAGTCCGGCCTCAATACCCCACTTGCATAACAGGTTGTCCATTTATTTGCGCGACATCAAAAACTGGATTATGTGGCGCCCCACTCCACAGGGATACTGGCAACCTGACAATATTGCAGGAGTTCACTCTGCAGGCCTTGAGTTTACAAGCTATTTTGAAAGCAGGATCCGGGAATTTACTATCAGCGGGAGTGCATCATATGCATTAAACCGCTCAGTCAATATCAGCCGTGGAGACTATGGATTATTTTCCTCCGGAGGACAGATTCCCTACATCCCGATACATTCCGCCAACCTTCGTCCCGGTATTGCCTGGCGCAACTGGCAATTCCAGTACCAGTGGAATGCCTACAGTGAACGATATACCACAAGCAACAATACACCAGAGATCTTATACAGTCTGTATCCCTATTTCATGAATGATATTCATCTAAGCAAACGTTTTGAAACAAAACGCATACATCTGACCTTCATTGCCAGTATTTATAACCTTTTCAATGAGTCGTACCGCTCAGTTCTCTGGCAGCCAATGCCCGGTATAAACTACAGAATTGGTCTAAAAATCCATTTCAGATGAAAAAAATTCTACTGGCAATAAAACTCATCGTGATACCTGCATTGCTCATGTTTATTGCCGGATGCATGGAAGATGACATGCGCCCTGTTACAGCCTTCAACACCAGTGGTAATGGCATTTTTATTGTTTGCGAGGGGAATTTCATGTATGGCAACTCTTCCCTTGCCTATTACGATCTGAACAGCAGAGAAATCACCAACCAGGCATTTCTTCAGGCCAACGGTATTCCGCTTGGTGATGTCGCTCAATCCCTGCTGATGCATAACGATCTGTTATGGATAAGCATAAACAATTCCGGAAAACTATATGTCATTGAACCGGATAGTTTTTTATTCAGGGGAAAAATAAGTGGCCTCAGCTCTCCACGTTATATGCTGCCCTTAAGTGAAAATGAGATCTGGGTTTCTGATCTTTATTCAGGACATATCCACATCATAGAAAGCAGCTCGTTCAGCAAAACAGGTGAGATATCCCTGAACAGGGATAACAACGGCAAGCACAATGCAGAGCAGATGATCAGATATGGAAATCAAGTCATTTGCAATTCCTGGTCATATGACAATCACCTCTTTTTTATTGATATTGCATCGCGGGAAATAACTGATAGTCTGGAGGTAAGATGGCAACCTTCAAAACTTTGTCTTGACCGGAATGAAAAACTCTGGGTGTTGTCCGATGGCGGATATGAGGGTTCCCCATTTGGCAAAGAAGCCGCAGCTTTACAACGCATCAATCCGGAAAACGGTGAAATATTGAGCAGTTTTGTTTTTTCTGAAACAGACAGACCTGCAGACATTTGTCTCAATCCGGGTGGTGACAGCATTTACCTTATCAATAAAGATGTTTATTGCTTTCCTGTGGAAGCAGATCATATCGGCAAACCCGTGATTGACGGGGATCAACACAATTTTTATGGCATCCGGGCTGGAGAACAGGAATTAATCCTCTCTGATGCAAAGAATTATATGGAACCCGGAAACATTTTTCTTTACAACCGCTACTTTGAACTCACGGACAGTGCATCTACCGGCATCAATCCTGCAGATTTTGTATTTGAATAATTCCTGCAGACACATTCTTCATTTTCCTTCAGCACAAATTATGCGGCAGTATCCTCTGCATTCCCACTAAGGGAAAAGGCGTACTGCCGAATCAGCCTTTTACGTCTGTCCTTCAGGCTGACAATAGCTTACCTTTAATAAGAGAATCATTAAGAAAGGATACGTCAATGATAAAACATTTCTACATCACAATAGCCCTTGTGCTGTTTAGTTTAGGCCTGCTGGCTCAGGACCTGAACTATTCCCAGTTTTATCATAATAAGATGCTGATCAATCCTGCTTACACGGGCATCAACAAAAGCCTGAATATATCACTGCACCACAGAAACCAATGGTCCGGCATTGGAGAAGGCAATTTATTTCAATCAAGCATCGCCACAATAGATTACGGGTTAGGTCGGAAAACAAGCGGGCATTACGGTAGTGGTTTGGGTGCAGGACTGATATATCAGCAAAGCAAAACCGGCCAATCTGCATACACAACGCAGGAGCTGGGCATTCGGTTAGCATCAGATGCACCCAGGGCAGGCAAAGAAAAGCACGGTTTTATGATTCAGTTTCCTGTGGGCATCAGTTTTTCATACTTAAAACAAAGCTTTGACTGGTCTGATCTTGTTTTTTCTGACAACCTGGATCCTGTCACAGGTTACATCCCCGGTTCAGCCTCTATCCCTTCAAACATCAGCCAACAGGCAAAGGCAGAATATGTCAGCATTGGTTTTGGTGGTATGGGTGGTGTCAAAATCAAACGTAAGCAGAAAAAGGCACACTACCTGAGCCTTGGATACAGCTATAAACATTATTTTTCAACCCCGGGCAGTGAGAACACCTATGAACTTCCCGGGAAGTGGAATATTCACAGTCTGTATCATTTTCCGGTATCTGAAGTTGTATTAAGCCCCGGCATCATCTATCGCAGGCAAGGACCGTTTACCATCATCACTGCCGGTATGCAGGCAAATTTACCACAAAACCTGACAGCAGGACTGTGGTTCAGAAATCAAACCAGTACATTGCAATGGTCCGATTACTCCGATATGATTTTCAATTTTTCATATCAATACAAGCAATTCCGTTTGGGCTATGCGTATGACATGACCATTTCCGCATTGGGAAACAGCAGCAGTTTTGGAACCCATGAATTGTTTGTACAAATGAGCTTATATGATGATTCACAAAGACGCACATCCAAACGCAGGCAAACTACAACTTGCTTTTTCCAGGGTCTGAAATAAAATTTTCGGACGGCTATTTCGCTTCAATCACCCTGGCAATTTTTGCGAACAAATCATTTTTATTCACCGGTTTTGCTATATACGCATCGAAGCCCTGTTTGAGGAATTTTTGTTCATCACCTTCCAGTGCAAAAGCTGTCTGTGCAAATATTTTTATGCCGGAGTACAGCTTTCTGATTTCTTTCATAGCTATTATCCCGCTGATATCCGGCATTTGAATATCCATCAGTATTACATCGTAATCCCCGTCATTCTGTTTAACTTTTTTGATGGCTTCGGTTCCACTTTCAGCAGTATGAATCTCTATATTTGTTTTTTTCAGCAAAATTGAGACAAATGTGAGGATATCTTTGGCATCATCAACAATGAGAATTTTGTTACCTGACCAGTCAATTGATTTGGCTTTTTTCTGAGCCTTTGCAATTTGCTGGCCGGGGTTGTCATTAGCTTCAGAAGTCGGATTTCTCCCTGTCTGATTGTTATATGGCAAAGTAAAATAGAAAGTAGTTCCTTTACCCCGACTGGATTCCAACCATATTTCACCACCAAGATAGGTTACAAGTTGTTTTGAAATACTCAGGCCCAAACCTTTACCAGCCGGTGCATCGGCTCTATCTGCCTGATAGAATTCATCAAACACTTTATGCTGCTGATTCTCCTCTATACCAATACCGGTATCTCTGACAAAAAACCTGATCGCTTGCCCGGAAACGAGCTCATATCCAATACAAATCTCACCTTCACGTGTAAATTTGATGGCATTGGTTACCAGATTGTTGAGAATCTGAACAAATCTATTCTCATCAGTATGTATTGAAAAACCATTGTCTTTACGTTCTGTTTCCAACTTGAGCATGATATCGTTTTTACCAACATTTTTCATTTGTTGCCGGAACTTAGCCGCAAGTTTCTTCAGTTTTTCATTTAGATTGAATGTAGTTTTAAAAATCTTCAGTCGGTTATTTTCAATTTTTGCAATATCAATGATATCAGAAATCAGGCTAAGCAAATGCTGGGCATTTTCATTGATGAGAGCAATAAATTCTTCTTTATCTGCCGGATCAAGATTTTCATCCTCTACCAAAATTCTGGAGAAACCTACAATGGCATTCATAGGGTTTCTGATCTCATGACTCATATTGGCCAGATAAGTAGATTTTAGTTTATCACTTTTTTCCGCCTGATCTCTGGCATGAATCAATTGATTTTCTACCAGTTTTTTGCCGGTGATATCCATCGCAATGCCAAGTAAGGCATGTACTTCTTTTTTCATTATGACAGGCACCTGCACAAAATTGATGAGCTTTTTGGAATTGCGCGGAAATTCAAACTCTTCCTCCTGAAACTCCACTGTCATTTTACTTTCTATTGTTGTTCTGCCTCGATGTCTGAAAACTGTAGCCACTGATTCGGGAAAGATATCTTCATCGGTTTTACCCAGAACTTTGTGTTTACTAATTCCAAAAAGCTTTTCAGCAGCATGGTTCCAGACATTATACCTGAATGTTTCGGCATCTTTGACATATACGGCGACCGGAATTTTCTCCAAAAGAGTGTCTCTCAGATGCCGGCTTCTTTTCAATAGGTCTTCCTGGGTTTTTCTGTCTGTGATATCCTGTACAGAGCCTACAATCAACGGTGTTTCCTGTTCTTGTACATTTTTCACCCTGCTCCTTACTTCCAGCCAGAACAGCCTGTCATCCGCAAGGATACGAAATTTTTCCACAAAGTTCTGCTGACGACCTGCTTTGATCCTGAACCAATGCTTTACTCGTTCCCTGTCATCCGGATAAATAAAATCAAAAAACGCTTCTTTGGAAATATCGTCAAAATTTCTTTTGATGTTGAGAAAATCCAGCATCTGCCCAAAACCCCGAAATGTTTCTTCTTCAGGATGATATTCCCAGTAAGCGATTTTTGATAATCTCTGCACCTCATGTAAACGAAGTTGATTTTCTCTGAGCAGCCTGTTTTGTTCCAGATAATCCGTTACATCCTGGATATAAACAAAAAGTTGTTTGTCTTCCTCCAAGGGATCATCCACAGTGAGAATACTAAACTTAAGCGAAAAGATTTTGCCTTGGGGGTCTTTTGCTTTGACCATAAAGCTTAGAAATTCATCTTCACTGGCAGCCAAAGCATCATAAACAGCCTCTATTGTTTTAAATTCATTTTTCAAAATTTGCTGGCACATTTCACAGTATTCCGGATTTCTTTTCGGGTCTATGATATCAAACAATTGTACTGCAGACTCACTCCTGAAAAGCACTTTCCCCCGGCGGTTTATTTTCACGATGGGCACCGGACTTTCACTCATCACCCTGTAAAGAAAATCGGCCTTTTTTACAGCCATCTCTTCAGCATTGTATTTACCGGGCAGTTCTGTCAATTCATACAGCAGCTTATTGCCGGGCAGGGGGACAATTCTGTTTTGATAATGGTGCGTTTTATTATCCTTATCAATTTTATATTTTTTATCGATTATTCTACGCTCTTTTATGGCCTCCCGGATAGGTTTACTGTTCACAATATCCGGGAGTTCAGGTAAAAGTTCATTCATTGACATCCCGCTCATGTTGTCAGAGCTAAGATTGATTGTAAGATTTTCAGAATCAATCACATCCACAACTGTTGCTTCTTCGTCCAAAATACAGATGAGGTGAGGCATAGAGTTAACTTTCTGCTCACTTTTTTCCATTTTTGCTGTTTCGGTTCGGGTAATTTCCTTTACCTGTTCGAGTTTTCTCAACTCACTGAGTTCCTTTTCCAGTTGAGAAATTTTTGTCTTTAGATTTCTTTTTTGCTTCAAAACCTGCCCACTTTTGTTGATAAGTGTAAAAATAAGCAATTAAAATCAGGATATCTATAAGTAAATACAAGTATTTTCAGAATTGTGAATTATTTTTGATAAATGAATTAAAAAAATATTGCTTTACAAGAAATAAAGCGTTTTATTCGCATAAACTTTAAACGTTCAGAATTATGATGAAAAAAATTTCTTACCTGACAGTACTCATTTTAAGCATCACGTTTTTATTATTTTCCTGCAAAACTTCAGATGAGAGTACATCTGACAAAGCAGAGAGTATCTCCACCTCAGATTTATCCGATCTTTCCGATTCTGCGAGTTATGCACTGGGAGTTCAGATTGCGCAAAGCTTTAAGCAACAAGGCTTTGCAGGAAACATCAACCAGGATATTTTTCTGGCGGCCCTTCAAGAGCAATTTAATACAGATGAAGAATTGCTGGAGATGCAAAAAGCCAATCAGATCATTCAGAAATTCATGAATGAATCATCGAAATCAGAAAATTCAGAAAAGATTGAAGAAGGGGAAGCCTTTTTGGAAAAAAATGCCAAACGTGAGGAGGTAAAGGTAACAGATTCCGGTCTTCAGTATGAAATAATCGAAGAGGGAAGCGGCGAAAGTCCTACGCCAGAAAGTACAGTAAAAACACATTACAAAGGCACATTGCTGGATGGAACTGTATTTGACTCCTCCTATGAACGAGGAGAACCGGCAGAATTTCCGGTAAACGGTGTCATTAAAGGATGGCAGGAAGCATTGCCAATGATGAAAACAGGAGCCAAATGGAAACTGTATATACCATACGATCTTGCCTACGGAGAAAGAGGCAGCCAGGGTGTTATTGGTCCATATGAAACCCTTATTTTCGAGATTGAGTTAATCGAAATCACAAAAAAATAATTTTCAAAAACATAGCAGATGAAAAACAAAAGTCTGATTTCAATCAACGATTATTCCCCTGAGGATTATCTTCGTTTGCTTGACCTTGCAGCAGATTTTGAAAAAAATCCCAATCAGAAGCTGCTTGAAAACCATGTCATTGCATCTCTTTTCTTTGAGCCCTCTACCAGAACACGTCTGAGTTTTGAGGCTGCAATCAATCGACTGGGCGGTCGAATCGTAGGTTTTTCAGAAGCCGGCAGCAGCAGTGTTTCAAAAGGAGAAAGCCTTGCTGATACAATCAAAACAGTAAGCCAGTACAGTGATTTGATTATCATGCGTCATCCCATTGAAGGCAGTGCCCGCTGGGCAAGTGAAGTTGCTGACGTACCGGTAGTAAATGCCGGCGATGGTGCCAATCAACATCCTACGCAATGTATGCTGGATTTACATTCTATCCGCAAGACACAGGGCACACTGGAAAACCTGAATATTTTTCTCGTTGGTGATCTAAAATACGGACGCACCGTACATTCCCTGCTCATGGCAATGTCAAACTTCAATCCCATCTTCAATTTTATTTCACCCGAATCACTCAAAATGCCGGATGAATATAAAGATTATCTTGACAGCAAGGGGATCAAATACTTTGAACACACTGAATTTACTGACATTATTTCAGAAGCTGATGTGATGTATGTTACACGGGTACAGCGGGAACGCTTTTCCGATCCCATGGATTATGAGCGGGTGAAAAATGCTTATGTACTTAAAAGGGATATGCTAAAAGGAACCAAAGAAAATCTAAAAATTCTGCATCCCCTGCCGCGCGTAAATGAAATTGATACTGATGTGGATACTGATCCGCGCGCTTATTATTTTCCACAGGCTCTGAATGGTGTGTACACCAGAATGGCAATATTAACTTCAATTTTAGGACTTAAATAAGAATGCTATGGAAAAACGTAAAGAACTCACAGTAAGTGCAATTAAGAACGGCACTGTTATCGATCATATTCCTGCAGACAGTTTATTCAAAGTGCTTTCTATCCTGAATATTGATGTCATGAACAGTACCATTACCATTGGTAACGGTCTGGAAAGTGTACGCCTTGGCAGAAAAGGGATCATCAAGATTTCCGAGAAGCATCCTTCCATAGAGGACATCAATAAAATTGCCCTGGTGGCTCCTACTGCCCGCATCAATACGATTAAGGATTATAATGTAGTTGAGAAAACCGATGTGGAAATACCAAAGCATCTGACCGGCATTTTCAAATGCATGAATCCCAAATGCATTACCAATCATGAAAAAATGCAGACACGCTTTGATGTGGTTGAGAAAAATGGTAAATTGCAGCTTAAATGTCATTATTGTGAAAAACACACTGATCAGGAGCATTTTGAAACAATATAAATTATGAAAGAAACCGGTTTACATCTGGCACTGCTGTTTTTACTCGGCTCTTTTGGTGCTACCGCACAGGACAAGGCCATAGAACAGGCTGCAGAAGGCAACAATGCCTTTTGTTTCGAGCTTATGCAGGAAATTTATGCAGCGGGAGAAAACCAGGCTTTCAGTCCTTTTTCCATCAGCTCGGCTATGGCAATGACATATGATGGTGCTGCCTGGCGTACAAAACGGGATATTGGCAAAAGCATGAATTTCCACTTTTCACGCAAAAAAAATCACGAAGCGTGGTCGGACATGCTGGATTATTTCAGACAGTTGAAAACCTCGGTATTTCATTGGGCCAATGCAGTCTGGGCGCAGGAGGATTTTCATTTTGAGGACGACTTTATTGCAGGACTAAGTGATTTCGATGCCAAAGTAGAATATGTGGATTTTCGTAATACGGTAGAAAGAGAAAAAGGACGCAAAGCGATGAACCAGTGGGTGGAATCAAAAACTGAAGACAAAATCCGCCATCTTCTGCACAAGGACAATATTGATAAAATGACGAGAATGGTGCTGATCAATGCCATTTACTTCAATGCTGACTGGAAATATCAGTTTGATCCCGAAAAAACGAGGAAAAATCCTTTCCATACAAGGCAGGGCGACATTGAAACAGAATTCATGACCATGAAGTCAGAATTGCCATTCACTGAGACAAAGGATTTTGAAGCAGTGAGGTTGCCATATACAGATGAGCTTGCTTCCATGTATATATTGCTACCCGGGGAAAGCTCCGATGTTGAAGACATTCTCAAGCTACTTGATCAGGATGGTTTTGATGCAGTATGCTCTGATTTTGAAGAAACAAAGCTCATGTTTGCCATGCCAAAGTTTAAGGTTCAGGCACGTTATCAGTTAAAGCAAAACCTGGTACAACTGGGAATGATCGCACCTTTTGCCCCGTATGCAAATTTCAGCGGAATGAATGGAAAACGCAATTTGGTAATTGATGATGTTATTCATCAGGCACAGATTGAAGTAGATGAACAGGGCACTGAAGCAGCTGCAGCAACCGCTGTGGTAGTACGGGAAAAATCTGCCAAAAGACCAAGACAGTTCATTGCTGATAAACCCTTTGTTTTTCTGATTAAGGAACATAAGCAAGGAAATATTATCTTTGCCGGCGTGGTGGAGAATCCGGAAATGTAAAAGCCTATGAAAAAAGTTAAATTTATCATTATAATGTTGTTCTTTGTGATGTTTGGAAAAGCATCTCAGGCACAATTTGGCTATAAGCATGTTTATGACACAATTGATGGTGTTGCGATATCATACAAATGGGCACACAGCAAGTGGGTAAAAAAATCCAGTCCGCTGCAACTGCGGTTCAAAATGAAAAACACCAATGATTATGATGTGAAAATTGAGTTTGAGCTGGCTTACATGCTCAATCATATTGTCAAGTTTGAAAGTGGTAAATTAGAGGCTGAAATCAAAGATGGCCGGGCTATAACAGGCAAGCTAAACGGATTTTATTTTGAAACCGACAAGCTGAGCAATGAAGAGCTTAGATCTGATGAATTTGATTGGGATTTCCTGAAATATGAGGTTACACCACTGAAAGAGGAGGAAGAAACAGAAGAAAAATAAATTGAAATATTAATGTAAAACAAAGAGTATTATGAAAAAAATTATTTTGGTATTAGCAGCTTTTCTGGCAATCTTTATGCTGAGCTGTCAGGACGGCGAAAAAAGTGAAAAAAGTGAGTCCGAAACTGATGAACAAAAAACCGAACAAGAAGCAAAAGCAAGTAGCTGCTGTGAAGAAACAGTTGAGTCATGCGATGGTGCTATCACCACCGATAAGCTATTGGCTAAGTTTGAAGAGAAGTCTGAGGAAATGGATGGCGAAGAGGTTTCTGTCTGCGGTGAAGTTACCCACGTATGTGTTCACAGTGGAACAAGAATGTTTCTGGGCACTTCAGGCGAAGAGGTCATTATTGTCACATCCGAGGAAAAATTTCCTGAAGATAACATGGGCAAAAAAGTAATTGTTACAGGTAAAGTGAAGCTTGTTGATGATGCTCATCAGCATGGAGACGACGAGGAAGATCATGAACACATTGATGATGACCAACACAGAGCAGCTGATAAGAGCCATTTTGAAATTGAAACAATCAAATGCATAGTTTGTGAATGTGACCATTCCGAAGAAGCTTAAAAAGTCAAAACATTTGCATAAAAAAAAACCGCCTTCCGGGCGGTTTTTTTTATGCAAGTGTTTCAAGGTATTCCTGTATTTGCCTGACAGCCATTTCTACCCTTCTCCTCAGGTCATCGATTCTGGACTTATAATGCTCGGGTTCCTGTCCTTTTTGGGCAAGCAATTCGAGTTCATTAAAGTCCTGCCGGATACTTTCCATACCCATAATGGCTACAGAAGATTTGGCACGATGGGCTGTTTCTGACAATCTAGTCCAGTCTTTCTCTTCAATTGCCTTTTGGAAAATATCAAAGTATTCAGTGTAGGAATCGGAAAAATATTCGAACATTTCCCGCATTACCTCCGGGTCATATCCTGTTCGTTTGTTCAACAGAGCTACACTGAAGTACTTCTCATCCATAAGCAGAGTTTACCTTCTGACCAGACGTCTTTGTACAAATTTCTGCAGGAATTTTTCCCGGTATGAGCGACCGATAGGAATTCTGGTATCTTCAATCAGTACATCATCTCCATCAATCTCGTTGATGTGGTTCACATTGATAATGTATGATTTGCTGGTACGGAAAAATACGGAATTCGGCAGACGTGAATGGATGGTTTTCACATTCATGGCTGTCATGTATTTTCCTTTGTTGGCATGCAGGATAACATAATCTTTGAGTCCTTCGATAAAGTAGATATCGTTGTAATTCAATTTGATGTATTTCCGCTCTGATTTTACGAAGATAAAGTCTTCGTTATAATCAATAGCAGAGGGCTCATCATGCAGTTTGAGTACATCTTCTACTTTATTTACAGCTCTGAGGAAACGGTCCATTTTGATAGGCTTCACCATATAGTCCAGTACATCCAGCTCGTAAGCTTCAACTGCATACTGTGGGTAAGCAGTGGTAACAATTACGATAGGCGGATGTTTCAGGCTGCGGATGAAGTCAAGACCGTTGAGACCAGGCATTTCGATATCCAGAAACATCAGGTCAACATTATTTTCCTGCAAAAATTCATTTGCCTTTAAGGCAGTTTCAAAACTTCCAAGGAGGTCCAGGTTTGGTACTTCCTTAATGTTAAGTTTCATTCCTTCTCTTGCGAGAGGTTCATCATCAACTACAATACAATTCATGTTCTTTTAATTTAGGGTTAGTACTAATTTTACTTTATATTTATGTTCAAAATCTTCTATTTTTAATTCATATTTATCAGTATATAGCAATTTTAATCTTCTATGTAAATTGTATAGCCCGATACCTTTAGACTTGTTCGATTTTGATAGGTTTTTTTTCTCATTCTCAGTTTCAAATATAATAGCATTATCTTTAATATCCAAATTTATTACAACAAATCCACCATTTTGGCCTGAAATACCGTATTTGCAGGCATTTTCAACTATAGGGAGAAAAAGGAAGGGATGTACTTTTTTTATACCAGGATTTCCCTTAATATTAAATTCATAGTCTGCATCCGGGGATTTCGATACCCACAAATCCATCAGGTCCCGCACATTTTGTATTTCATCCCTTAGCAGAACTTTTTTATCGGGTTCTGTATAAAGCTGATATCTCAACACGTCTGATAGAGAGGCCAACATATCACGTGCCCTGGTTTTGTTTTTTTCTATCAGGATATGTACATTATTTAAAATATTAAATAACATGTGGGGATTCATTTGTGAATTCAAATGCTTCAATTCCTGCATCTGGTACTTTCGGCAAATACTTTTATTTTCTTTTATCCGCATTCGTACCGCTGCCCACAACATTGCAAGAGCATAATAGGCTACAGACAACATAATCTGCAACTGAAATCCGGCAGGCAATTTTTCCAGTTCATTGAAATTAATTGAGCTATCATAATGTAGAATGAGGATTTTAACACCTAATGCAGCCAAAAACGTCAAAAAAGTTGTCAATAAAAAATAAAACGGCGATTTGACAAAATACAAGCGTGGATAAATAACATATGCCAAAAGCAATATGGCAAGTACATCTGTCAGAAAGATTAAAGCAAGGCTGCTCCATAGGTCAGTATATCCGGAAATCCCATTAAGCCACAAGTTCAGGGCTATAAAAGACAACCAGAAAAACAGGTGATTCATGATATGAATACCCTTTGACCTTTTATCGTCAGTCTGACCACATGTACTAAAATCCTTTTGCATATGCAATTAGCATTAACCTTTTGCAATAATAGTGTTTTTTTACATAAAACAAAATATTTTTAGAAATTATTTACATATCCAATATTAATTTGTGACTGACGCAAGTCTAAAAAGGCATCAAACGACCGACCAACACCATAACTCAATGAAAGCCCACCCAGATTTGTAGTGATCAAGACTCCTGCACCGGTAGCAAAAGGATAAAATGTTCCTTCAGCAAGTCCAAAGTCACTTGATATGATACCAGATTCTGCAAAAACATAAATAGAAGAATTTTCGTCGGGATAAAAAATCAAATCAGCAGAAACCAGAGCATATGCAGAAGTCCAGAATGAAGAAGTCTGATAAGCACGCATGGATCCTATTCCCCCAAGCCTGACCAGCTCGTTTCTGAATAAATCGCCGGCCAAAATGTATCGTGAATTCAAGGTGGTTTTCAGACTGATGTTTTCACCGAAGGGCAGGTAATTGTGCAGATCAATTGACAGATTTCCTTTTATACCGGGATTCATATCTTCTCCGTACCGTCTTCCTGCTGAAAGTCTGAAATTCAGGTCGGTGCCTTGTGAGGGATTGACAAGATGGTTCAGTTTTCTGTACCTGTATGCCAGGCCAAACATGTCCGACCGCACATTTTCAAAAAGTGGATTATCAGAAAGCAGAAGCGAATTACTTTGTTCATATTCATAGAAAAATGAGCTGGTACTCAATCCGCGCTGGTAGCGTAATTCTCCATGCAGAGCAAGATTAACAAACGAACTGTCCCTTTTTTCCAATGTGAAATTTCCGGCCAGACCAAGCGCTTTATATACTAAGGGAAAATCCACACCCAGATCAAGCTCCTGCGATTCCTGATCAGGCGACTGCCACTGCATGGCAATGCCCTCGGCACGCTTGAATACATTCACAAGTTTTAAATCCAACTGACCGGTCAGGTATAGATTTTGCTTTTCATCTCCGGGCAGGAGGCCAAGGATACCGGAAAAACTACTGGCCTGCACTTCTTTCAAAGGTAAATTGACAATGAAAGTACTGTCTGTAGTTTCAGCAAACCATTTTTCTCCGGCTTCCGCAAAAGGCATCATCTGCAACACTGATTCAATGCGTTCAAGTTTTGATGCATTGTAAACATCACCGGGAAACATATGTATCCTGGTATATAGGTATTCTTCAGGAAAATCATGAAATCCCGAAATATCAAAATCCTCAAAAGTTAAGGTACGGGCATTTTCGATGGATAAAAACATTGTCAGTTTTCTTTGACGGACAGGTACAATAGAGTCGACGCTCAGTACTGCCATGGGATAGTATCTGTTCAGGCTTTCCGTTGTTTTTTCAATCCAGTGTTTTACTCTGAGAGGCGAAGGCGCCCTGCCCATCAAGTGGCTTATATCGACAATTCCGGGATGTACATTTTCCGGTACATCCAGCAATACCGTATCCCATGAATATTGTTCTCCACGAAAATACCATGCTTTTATTCCGTCACCTACCCGACGAATACTGTCATATCCAGCAAAAAAGTAAGCATTGTTGTGATCCGTCTGCTGAATTTCCCTCAATTTGTTCCCGGCTTCACTGCTGTCAGAAACAGAAAACTCTTCATGCAAAGAATCAGGTTTATCTGTATAGACAACATACAATCTTGTCTGTGCGGCAGTCTGAAACACCGGCAGCAGCACAAGCAGGTATAATAGCAACAATCTATTCAATTTTTTCGATTGAGATAATTTCTCCGGTTTTTTCATTCATTTTTATCGCATCATTTTCATCTACAGCTGATGCGGGCAAATCTATGATCCTGCCCATCTGGGGACAATAACTATTTTCCGAATAGATAAGCTGATCTTCCAGATAAACCTGATGACGCACGGGCATGGGTTGCCTGTATATCAATGCCGGCTTCGTCTCCTTGTCGGATTGTACTGCATCGCGATCATCCTGATTGATAAGTGGCAGTACCATTACTTCCAGTTTTTTGCCGGGCTCATCTTTGTCCACCGGCTCTGCAATTTCGTCACCCAGGTAATCCAGAACAAAAGATTGAGCTTTTGCTTCTGCTTCGGGCATAAGGGTGTAGTACCTGGAAAACTTCCGGCTTTCGGTTTTTCCTGTAAACAATTGTATATAGGATTTTTCCAGTGCTTCAAGTTTTTCTATCATAACCCTGATATCAACACCACTCACTTGTTGATCTTCCAAAGCAGCCTCAAGAGAAAAACGGTTTTTTCTTATTCTGATGATAAAATCGGAGGCATCCCTGGCTTTATGGAGAGCCGTTTTTTCTTCCTCGCGGGATTTGTAAACAGGAATTCGCTGCACAACAGAATCACGCTGTATCACACGGTATGTCGTATCAATAACTTCATATTTATTTTTGTCAATTTGCAAATCTGTATATGCCAAATCAGCGGGATCATTGACAATGGGCTCTGAAAAATACGAGTGATTTTCGCTTTTGGTGCCAGCCGTATTTTTCAGATTGATGCCATGCAATATTCCGCCGGCTGCATAAGATACTGCGGGTTTGCCCTTCTCCGGAACAATAAAATACCGATGTGCCTGATCGGGCAATGTACTTTCCTGAATGCTGACTGCAGCAACATTCCAGAAATATTTTTCAGACATTTCAACTCCTTCCAGGCCTAGCAGTTCGGACGCATAGGCAGCGTACGGACCCGGAATAAAATGATGCTGCTCAATATCAAGTCTGATATGCAACTGATTTTCCGGCAGATGGTATGGCAATGCGTTATTGACAACTTCACTTTTGGCATTTTCATCAACCACATGCCAGGCAGGCTGACATGAACCAAGAACCATCGCGATAACAACAAAAACAAATATTACTTTTTTCATGATACAATACGTTTAAATTCCTGACCTAAGAATTCCGGGATGTCGCCTGCAATCATTGCTTCCTGACTAAAACATCTGCTGGCAGCATCCCCGGCTTTTCCGTGGATGTAAACTGCAACACAGGCCGCATTTGCAGGTTCATATTCCTGAGCAAGCAAAGATAATACAATTCCGGTCAGAACATCACCTGATCCGGCTGTAGCCATACCCGGATTGCCTGTGGGATTGATATACAATTTTCCCTCAGGGGTGGCAATGCGGGTAAACGCAGATTTCAGAACCACAACAATATTGTATTTTCCGGCCATCTTCAATAGCAATTCGGTTTCTGTCCATCCGGTATCTGTATGACCAAACAGGCGTTGGAACTCTTTGGGATGTGGTGTGAGTATGGTACCGGCCGGCAATTTTTCCAGCAAATACTTATTTTCAGCAATAATATTGAGGGCATCGGCATCCAGTACCATGGGCTTGTCTGATGATTCAATCAGTCTCTGCAAAGCCTTTTGGGTATTGTGTTTGGTATCAAGACCCGGCCCAATGCCAATGGCATCAAAATCAATATCAGAATCACAATCTGTAAAAATCAGTTCGGAATGATCAATGCTAAGCATGGCTTCAGGAACTGCTTGTTGCATTACCGTGTAAGCGGTTTTGGGAATATGTACAGTCAGCAAACCCACTCCTGCGCGCAGGCAGGCCTTTGAGGCGAGTACAGCTGCACCCATCTTTCCATAGCTTCCGGCGATCAGCAGGGCATGTCCGAAATTTCCTTTATGATCGAATTTATTTCTTGTATGAAGCAGAGATGCAACATCTGCATCTTCTAACATAAACCAATCCGAAGGTGTTTTTTTGATGGCGTCCGGATGCAGTCCGATATCAATCACATAAAATTCACCTGTAAACTTTCTGTTTTCCTTAAAGAAAAATGATCTGTTTGGGAACTGCAGAGCAAGCGTATAATCAGCTCTTATTATGCTTCCGTTGTTCTGTGAGTTGTCTTCTCCAAACAGGCCGGATGGAGCATCAATTGCAATTGTACAGGCATTTGTTCCATTTATCTTATCAATCACCTGCCCTGCAAGTCCTTTCACCGGCCGTGTAAGTCCTGCTCCGAAAATGGCATCAGCGACAAGGGCATTGTCAGGAATTTCCGGAAGGTCTTCAGCATCATGCACTTCAATGATCCTGACTTCATCTTCCCTTTTCAGTCTGTCAAAATTCAGTTGACAGTCCGGGGATAACTCCGGTGCAAAGCGTAACAGACAGGCTGTTACAGAAAAACCCTGTATGGCGAGCAATCTGGCTACAACCAATCCATCTCCCCCATTGTTTCCCGGGCCTGCTATGACAAAAACCGGCCGGTTTTCATCAAATTTGGATACAATCCAGGATGCCATGCGCTTACTGGCTCTCTCCATCAATTCGGGTGAACTTATCGGCTCATGTTTTATTGTACAGGCATCTATATCCTTTACTTGTGATGATTTAAATATCTTCATTTTTAACTGCTTTAATTAGTTTCAGCTAGTGCGATAAAGGTAAAATTTTCACCGAAAATACAAAACTGCAGAAAATTTCATGCATGAATTGATTGCATCAAAATAATTGCAAGGCATATTTGCCGTAAAACAATATCATATCACTTTTTATTCTGTTTATAAAGCACATAAAGAAGCTTTGATACCATCAAAACAAAAAAAAATCCACAATTTTCAATCTGACATCAAGCCAGTTACAAATTTTCTCAAAAAAATGTCCACAGCTTCGTAAATATGTATTGACAGATTAAAAAAGATTTCTAAATTTGTCAGCTTATGATTTTGACTGAAACTAATCAAAAATTGTAACTATATGTTTAAAAATCAACCAAAAGGGCTGATACCAGCCTCACTAGCGAACATGGGGGAACGATTCGGTTTCTACACCATGATGGCGATTTTGGTACTGTTTCTACAGGCCAAGTTCGGACTGAACGGAAAAGATGCAGGATTGATTTATTCTGTATTTTACTTTTCAATTTACATTTTGGCATTTGCAGGCGGTTTGATTGCTGACAAACTGCGAAATTACAAAGGAGTAATTCTGACCGGTTTGTTTGTCATGGCCCTGGGCTATCTGCTGCTGGCTTTACCGACAGAATCACCGGTGCCCGATGACAAGCGGATATTCATGCTTGTCATGACCTGTCTGGCATTGTTTGTCATTGCATTCGGTAATGGTTTGTTTAAGGGTAACCTGCAGGCACTTGTCGGACAGATGTATGACAATCCCACCTATGACAAGATGAGGGATTCTGGTTTTTCTTTGTTTTACATGTTCATCAACGTAGGTGCAATTTTTGCTCCTTTCACCGCGATTGCCATTCGTAACTGGTGGCTGAGCCGTTCGGATTTTCAGTATGATGCAAACCTTCCCAATCTATGTCACCAGCAACTGGAAGGCACACTGGAACCAACCAGTGTAGTTGGCAATACAGTCGTTGACAAGGCACAGGGTGCTGCAGAGCAGGTTTTTGCGCTTGATCCTGCCAGCCGTTTTGAGCAACTGGCCAGCACGGTTTCCAATGTTGGTGCCAATTTTGACCCATCAATTTTTGCTGCCAAATACCTGAATGTTTTTAACACAGGTTTCCACTATGCATTTGGTGCAGCCATCGTTGCTATGATCATTTCAATTTTCATTTATCTTGGTAACAGACGCAAATTTCCAACCATTGACAAAGCCAAAGAAAAAGCTGAAAAAGAAGCCAACAAAGGCAAAAGAACCGTTGATATGGATCCCAGAGAAATCAAACAAAGGCTTTATGCATTGTTTGCTGTATTTGGTATAGTTATCTTTTTCTGGTTCTCGTTCCACCAGAACGGCCTCACCCTTACTATGTTTGCCAGGGATTACACAGACCTGAGTGCTATTAGAATCAATCTGGGTTCCATTTCCATTGTCGGGGCTGAGATATTCCAGTCTATCAATCCCATTTTCATTGTCCTCTTAACACCGGTGGTTATGGGGCTTTTTGGTTGGTTACGCTCCAAAGGCAAGGAACCATCCACACCTAAGAAAATTGCCATTGGTATGGGTATAGCAGCCTTTGCATATGTTGTAATGGCATTTGGCTCAGCTGATTTACCACTCTTCTCAGACATTGAGGCCAGCCCTCTACCTGATGCTGCAAAAGTGACACCATTCCTGCTGATAGGTACATATTTCATCCTCACCATAGCTGAACTATTTATCAGTCCGCTGGGTATATCGTTTGTATCCAAGGTAGCGCCACCGCACCTTCAGGGTATCATGCAGGGCGGATGGCTTGGAGCAACAGCCATAGGTAACCAGCTGCTTTTCATCGGGGCAATCCTGTACGAAAGCATTCCGCTGTGGCTCACATGGACGGTATTTGTAGCAGTTTGTGCATTATCAATGATTACCATGATATTCATGCTCAAATGGCTGGAAAAAATTACTAACTAAAAATAATAAAAAGGAGAATTGTTATGAAAAATCCACTGATATATGTACTGATCGCTTTTGCACTCCTGGCCACTTCCTGCGCCAAGGATGATCCCAAAAGCGATGTAGAAGCACTGATAACCAATCTCGAATATTTTAACAATACTTTTGATAAACATTACGAGGACGGTGAAATCTCAATGGAGGCTGAAGGAGAAGCCGACTCGGAGTATGATGAACTCAGGGCCATCGCCAATTCCTACTATGAGTCCGTTAACAAAATCAACAAACGGATTAAAAAAGAGCAACAAGAACTGGAAGAAGGCAAAGAGATTGACAATTATGAAGAAAAATACCATGAGGCCATCAAAGAGAAGGAAGATGAACTTGAGAAAGCTACCGAAGAATTCATGGAAAACCTTGAAAAAATAGAAGAGGATAAATAATCTCTCTTTATTTGAAAGAAAACGGCTGTCATATTTTATGGGAGCCGTTTTTTTTCTATTTTTACGTTTTATAAAATCTAAGGAACAATGACATACAAGAGACTCAACAGGATTTTCGGATGGGTGGCATTTTTGATAGCTGCTATTGTTTATTTATCCACCATTGCACCAACAACCAGTTTCTGGGATTGTGGCGAGTTTATTTCCAGCGGCTATAAGCTTGAGGTAGGACATCCACCCGGTGCACCTACTTTCATGTTATTGTCAAGGCTGGCCTCTATGTTTACCGATGACCCTGCAAATGTTGCAAAGATGGTTAATTCTATGTCTGCATTGGCCAGTGCCTTTACCATTATGTTTTTGTTCTGGACCATTGCCTATTTTGCGCAGCGCATCATTGCACCTGAGAATAAAATGAATACGGCTAAAACCATTGCTGTTCTGGGTGCCGCTATGGTTGGTAGTCTTGTCTATACTTTTTCCGACACATTCTGGTTTTCTGCTGTAGAAGGCGAAGTTTATGCATCATCATCCCTGTTTACAGCAATTGTATTCTGGGGCATGATACGCTGGACTCAGGCCATCGACACGAAACATGCCTACAAGTGGATACTTTTCATTGCATTGCTTGTCGGATTATCACTGGGTGTCCACCTGCTAAACCTCCTGGCAATTCCTGCCATGGTGATGATATATTACTTTAAAAAACACAAACCTTCGCGTAAGGGTGTTATTGCATCGCTAGGGCTTTCTGTACTCATGCTGCTGGCCATTATGTACGGCATTGTACCCGGCGTAGCTAAAGTCAGCTTTAAATTTGACCTGTTTTTTGTCAACACCCTTGGTCTCCCCTATTTTTCCGGTGTGTTTGTATGGATTATTCTTCTTCTGGGGAGCCTGGTTACCTCCATTTATTTCACCCAATACAAGGTCAACAAAAAAGCCGGGGTTGTAAGCCTTGTGCTGACAAGTATTTTTATTGGAATTCCATTTATGGGCAACAGCACTTTTCTTGCCTTATTACTGATTGCCGCCATTATTTTTGGTGCATGGCGTTTATATGACAGGCACAAAGACCTGCTGAATACCATCATTGTGGCTTTTGCTTTTATTCTGATCGGCTACAGCACTTTCAGTATCATCATTATCCGCTCACTTGCCGAACCACCCATGGATCAAAACAATCCGGACAACATGTATCAGTTTCTTACATACCTGAACCGTGAACAATATGGAGACAGACCGCTGTTTTATGGAGAACAATACAATTCAGAAAATATTGATATGGAAGAAGGCGATCCGGTTTATCTGAAAAAAGATGGTAAATATGAAGTTGTTCATCACAAAGAAATTCCGGTATACAAAAAAGATGACCTTACCCTCATACCCAGAATGCACAGTTCTGACCCAAACCACGTGGAGGAATACAAAAAATGGGCAGGCATCAGGGGAGACAGATTCCCCACCTTTGCTGAAAACATCAAATTCATGGTAAACTACCAGATGGGCTGGATGTACTGGCGGTATTTTATGTGGAATTTTGCAGGCCGGCAAAATGACATTCAGGGTCACGGAAACACAGTACATGGAAACTGGATTTCGGGAATTCCATTGTTTGATACCCCACGTGTTGGAGATCAGGATATGTTGCCGGATCATTACAAAAACAAGGCACATAATAAATATTATATGCTGCCATTGTTGCTGGGGCTGATTGGGATATTTTTCCAATTTAAAAAACAAAAAAATGACGGCTGGATCGTGATGTTGCTCTTTATCATGACAGGCCTTGCCATTGTGTTTTATCTCAACCAATACCCTCATCAGCCACGTGAGCGTGATTACGCATACGCAGGTTCCTTTTATGCATTCAGTATCTGGATAGGTCTGGGAACACTGGGGATTTATAAGCTTCTGGAACGGCTTATGAAAGGCCCGGCAACTGCGGCCCTGGCAAGTGCTGCCTGCCTGCTGGTTCCCCTGCAAATGGCTGCTGAAAACTGGGATGATCATGACAGAAGCAACCGGTTTGTTGCACGGGATTATGCGCATAACTACCTTGCTTCATGTGCACCGAACTCTATTCTGTTTACCTATGGAGACAACGACACCTTCCCCATCTGGTATGCCCAGGAGGTGGAAGGATACAGGACTGATGTGAAAGTGTGCTGTCTTCCCTATGTTGCCAGCAACTGGTACATTGATCAGATGAAGATGAAAACCTATGAGGCCGAACCCATGCCGTTCTCCCTTGAAGCAGAAAAATATGAACCGGGAAAACGGGACGTCAATTACCGGTATGAGAATCCGGCATATAAGGGTTACCAGCCTGTTTCAAAGGTGATTGATTATATGGCTGATGATTCAAAATCCAAGTTGAGAACCCGGAACGGCGATACGTTTTACACCTATCCCACCTCCAAGTTTATCCTGCCTGTGGATTCAGCCAATGCAGTTGACTATGGCATTGTAAAACCTGAAGATGCACATCTGATGGAGAATGAAATCCGCTGGGATTCAAAACAGGAATATCTTCTGAAAAATCAGATGATGATTGTTGATATGCTGGCTAACTTCGAGTGGAAACGTCCGGTGTATTTTACTTCTATCGGCAGAAATGAAACACTGAACCTGAATGATTACTTTCAACTCGATGGTTTCTCTTTCAGGCTTACCCCCATCAAATCCAAAAACAGAAGGATAGATACTGAACTCCTGTATGATAATCTGATGAATGAATTTGAATACGGAAACATTGAAGATCCGGACATCTATGCTGATTTTACCATCCGCCGCACAACCAGAATTGTTCAGCTACGGGAAAGATTTACACGTCTGGCCAACCGCCTGAGAAACGAAGGCGATACAGCCCGTGCCATTGAAGTACTGGAGCGTTGTGAAAAGCAGGTACCCATGGATGTTTTCACACCTGACCTGTTTTCAACCGGTCTGGCAGAGGCCTGGTACAAACTTGACAAACCGGAAAACGGGGATAAGGTACTCAATTACATGATTGGCATTTATGATCAGGAATTGCAATACCATTTTTCCTTACATGAAAACAAGCTAAATGAAAACTACCGGGAAATTGCCATGGCAATGCAAACCCTGCAGGATTCTTACCGCGTTGCATTGAATCATCAACGTAATGAAGTTGTATCTGAACTGGAAATTATTCTATCAAATTACACACCGCAATTCAACGAAAGCTTCAATCACCCATCTCAAAGATAAGATCATATTCAAACTGATATTAAGACAAAGGCCGCAGTTTCAGAAACTGCGGTCTTTTTTTATCCCCGGATGTTGGTCTATCTCACAATGTTCAGTTTCTTAGTGATTATTTCTCTGCCTGCATCGATTCTGACAAAGTACATGCCTCCGGGCAGCCCGACTACATCAAACATGGTACCGCCATAACAATTGGTTTTTGACCTAACAGCTTTGCCGGTAAGATCGTAAATTGTAATATCCATGCTGATGGTTTCATCAGAGTTAATGTAGAGCTTGTTACCTGCAGGATTGGGATACATATCCACAGAGACATTTCCGGCAATATCTTTCACCCCGGCACAGCTTTCATAATACACCATCAGGGTATCCATTCCCGGGCATCCGTTCTCATCGTAGGCAAACACTTCCACAAGCACGCTGTCCTGGCCGATGTATGGATAAGCCAGTTCAGAACCGCTTACCGTATCATCATACAAATGCCATTCGACACCGGAGTATGGTGCCGGGATGTTAAGATACAGGCTGTCACCGATACATACAAGGGTATCCGTGCCTTCTGGAAATTCAACCATATCAGAGGGATACATTGCCACTTCAGTAGTATCTTCAATGGAACAATATCCATTGTCAATGATAACAGAAAGAGAACCGGGATTATTGTAAAGGTCAATAACCTGGGTAGTATCTCCGGTTGTCCATATGTATTCAGTCCCCGGATTTCCGGCATCCAAGGGGGTATGCGTGTTCGGGCATATCCATGTGGTATCATCAAGAGGCCCCACCGGAGATTCGTTGACAGTAAGGCTATGGGTAGTATCGTTGTCACATCCGTAATCGGTAATGGCAGAAGCCATGACATCAATTGTACCCGGAGAAGAAGGGATATCCAGCCACACTGTACCAGTACCCGGAGCAGGTATGGCCTGATCCACACCATCTACATACCATGATACCACGGTATTATCCCAGGTAGTTCCTGTATATTCTACCGTAAATTCCTGGTTGGTACAGGCATCAGCCGGCAGTGTAAAATCCACATCCGGCTGCTGATGAACCGGGGCGGTCTGAATTGCACTGGCCGTACAGCCATTGTTGTCCGTAATATCCAGCATCACATCAAAACTACCGGTTCCATAAGCTGTAAAAGTGTGAATACCTATGCCGGAGGTATCCTGTGCCGGTCCGGGAGATGTTGTCCAGATAATGGTATCCATGTCGGTTTCTGTTCCTGTGTATTCAACCTGAAATTCCTGGTTTTCACACAAATGAGCAGGTATGTCAAACGATGCTACCGGATTGGCAAGCACTTCGGTGGTTTCCGTGCTTGTGGTCTCACAACCAAAACTTGTTGTTCCGGTAGCAGTAATATCAACAGGGCCTGGGGTAGAATAATCAAAATCATGCGTTCCCGCACCGGTTTCGGTTTGAGCTATGCCGTTCAATTCCCAGGTTATGGAAACACCGGATTCATCGCCGGTATATGTAAGGCTTATGTCTTCACTTGCACAATAGGCCGTATCATAAGTAAAACTTACGGATGGATAATCCTGCACATTAAAATGCAAGGCATCAGAGGTATCTGTTGAGTTGGTCAGGCAAGTATAATCAGATACCATTACCAATTGAATGCTGTCGCCATGGGCAAGTGAATTTGTCATCAATGTTGCTCCGGTCTCTCCCAAGGCAGTTCCGTTCAACAACCAGTTGTAATCAGGATTGGAACCACCGGCGGTTACAGTCGAGCTTAGGGTTACATCATCGCCTGCGCAGACGTCTGTACCTGCACCGGTAGAAATGGTAACATCGGGAGTATGAACCGGCAGCACTTCAAGATGAAATACATCACTCAGAATCAAATTGCAATCGGAGGCTGTATCTGTTGCCAGGATTTCAAAATCGGTACTGCCTGAATAAAGATCTCCGCCAATGCTTAGAGCTCCTCCTGTACCCATTCCGGTAACAGACAAGGTATCACCTGTACTTACTTCTCTGATCATATAATAAATTCCGGGTTCTGAGTTTTGAATATCCATATACACAATACCTGAACCACAAATTGTATCGTTTGCAAGTGAGGCCTGCAGACTATGGTTTTCTACGATGTGGGTAATTTCCTGATCGCCAATGGCTCTGTGGAAGTACCGGAGATCATCAATACCACCCTGAAAATAGGCATCAGCAGGTGGATTACTTGCCCCGGAGGGAATATCATGTCCACCGTAAAGCCAGTAACCGGCAAAATCATCAAGATTCAGAACGGTAAGATCATTCAGGTATTCAGTCTGGTCGATGATCATCTCAGCATAGGTATCCGCTTTGATCACCACGTGGTGCCAGTTGCCATCATTGTATGCATCTGAAGAAACAATTTCCACGGGAGAGCCCGAATTGTTCAGGTAAAAATGTAGTTTCCCGTCATCAGACATGTACAAAGAGCGATCAAGAGTACCACCGGGTGACCATGAATCATCCGTAAAGAGAATAAGCGATCCGCCGTTTCCATCGTTGGATTTAAACCACATGGAATGTGTAAATTCGGTGGGATTGTCAAACTGGCTGTACACATACGCTTTGCTTGCCGAGTCAATAAACTGCCGGGCCTGCCAGAAGTTTCCGTCATGATCATCCGTGGGGTACCAGTCCCAGGAAGATATCCCGTGTCCGTTACCGGAAGCATCATCAGCATCATCGTTGAGGGGAAAATAATATATCAGGCTATCCTGTGCAAGCGAAATGGTTTCGCCGAGGTCAGCGGGCTGATCAATCACCTGAACATAAATTTCATTGGACTCCAGGTGGCAGGATACATTGATAACATCCGCATGATAATGCCCCGTTTCTGTTGCTGTATAAACATCAGCCGTAGCCTCCGGGATGGGTTCTCCGTCTTTGTACCACAGCACATCCCAGGCATTGCCGGCGGTAAGGTGAATATCCACAGATCCACCTTCACAGAACAGAGTATCGGAAAAGGTTTCGATTGCAGCAGTATCCGGAGCCGGACTAAAAGCAACATTCAGGTGATCGGATTCTACTGTGCAGCCGTTTTCAGTAATTTCCGCATAATACTCTCCGGAACTTTCCGCAAGGTAACTCACATTTGTTGCATCCGGAATTTCAACACCATCTTTAAACCATTGATAGGAATCGTATCCCCAGGTAAGCTGCATATTGAGACCGCCATCGCCATCACAGCGTGCAGTGTCACCCCAATATTGCAATGTATCATCCGGACATGGCTCCGGGAAATCCACCTTAAATCCAAATTCACCACTCAGGTCGTTTTCTCCATCCACAAACAAATAATAAACTGCACCAGCTTCTACATTAAAGGTGGAATACACCAGGGTATCGGTACTGTTATACATGGAAAGGCTTGTGAGGCAATTGGCATTTTCATTGCAGATGGGCAAAACCTGCATGGTCATTTTACCGAAATGTTTTTCGGTAAAAGCTATATTGGCACTACCAGAGTTCGGAGATGTCATTGTGTAAATCATCTCATTTCCGGTATGGTTCCATGAGCAGTTTGTATTATCGATAAGCGAATCACCATCTGCAGCGGTATTGTCAAAATACCAAACAGCATCTGAAATGGCTGTTGCAGATGTACAATCCATCGTTCCGGTATCGGGAATCTGGACATTTGTCAGCCCATAATCATCCTCAACTGTTTCTACCACTGTATTGGAAGCATCCGGAACACCAAACACATAATAATTACCTGCTGCGGGTAAAACCGGCATGGTATGGACAGATTCCACTATGGTATCGCTGCCGGCATTCAGGGCAGGAATGGTAGTACTTGCAATCATCATATCACCCCCATCCAGGGTATCGTTATCCGAAAGATAATATTCCATATCGCAGGATGCCGCAGCGGAATTTCCAATGTTTTTTACGGTTGATTTCATGATGACATCTGCCTGATTGCTCTCTATGGTACCTGGTATCACCTGTACAGACTGTGCAATCAGGTCAGGATCAGCGGTTGGGCATATCAATTCCAGATCAGCGGTTGCATTTTGTGCCTCTGCAGCATCAAGCACAAGGTAATAGGTACCTGGCATGGAATTATCATAAATCAATCCATTGGTACCATAAGAAAGTACCGAATCACGGTGCTGATGCGAGAGCAGGATAAGTGAGATGTCTGAAGATGGGGTATTCAGGTTGATGGTAATTCTACCGGGAAGAGAGGTGGTAAACTCATACACTTTTTCTTTGCCAAGGGCATCAATATTGGCACTGCCATAGACATTTACTTCGGATATTCCGCTTGAGAGATCAACGGGCTGTGTTATTCCGCAGCCAAGGGTGGTAATGCCGGAAAAATCAAGGCCGGAAAAATTTGCTGCCGGCTCCACACCAATGATGGCGGTATTTGAATTGGAGTAATCATTGCCTGCCGGTGTAAGGTTACCCATGGCATAATAACCATTGGCAGTACCGCCCCAGCCCCAGTTGAAATGAAATTCACCGGAATCGTTATAGCCATCCAGCACAAAGGCATGGCCACCAGAGCCAGTTCCTTTGTATGCCATCACCCGGCCGGCATCACATTCTTTGCGCATAAGGTCTTCCCAGTCGTCAGCATCAAAACTCCATCGGTTGACATAGTCCATATTGGTGCTGTAATTAAAAATGTTCATCAGTGCATCATCGACACGAGACAGATATGAACCGGAACCCGTAGGCGAATAATTCATACTGACCGACACACCGCAATGGTACATAAGCTCTTCTACTTCAGCATTACCACTGTTGTCAGGCATGGATGCCCAGTCGTAAGTTGCCGCTTCATAATCAGCGCACAATTCACCGTAATCGGAATGGGTATAGCATTCACTTCCCACACCACTGGCCGGATGCTCATGGTATTTCATTATCTGGGCCTGAGCAGTAGCCACACAACCGGTATACACGTGATTGCATGGTCCTGAAGCATCCGGGGGACACATCCCGTTGTATCCGCAGCCCTGATTCCAGGTGGTTGTTAAGAGTGGCGTAACACCACGTGTCTGTATTGGTCCGGGCTGACGTGTTTCCACGATATCCCAGGCCTGCAGTTTTTCCTGATCAATGCTTAACCGTCCACTTCTTACCGCTTTGATATCCTCAGCAAGCGAATTCATCCATTCAATAAAGGCCGGTGGCAAACGGTCTGGATCTGAGGGCAAAGCACCTTCATTGGAATGCGCGAGCACAGGCAGATAAGATTTTTCTGCCGAAATGATCACAAAGGCATCATTGGTTGTAAACGCATAATAGATAGGATTTTGATCCTCTCGAAAGGTTTGGACCAGCCGCGGATTTTCACGTTCAGCTATTCCGTACTGGTAATATAGTACATTGGCTGCACAATTTGCAGCTTCTTCATTTGTAATGGTCTGAGAGATCACAGACTGGACAGTAAGAAGTCCGGCAAGCAAAATCAAAAGGCTTTTCATAATATTGGTTTTTTTATGCATAGCATTGGTTACATTTTCCTTTATCTCTGTGTTTCAAAATCCGGCAACAATTCATTCTGCCTGCATCAGAAAGCTAAAGCCACTTTTCTGAAGCATGCAAAATTTCAGGATATCAGCAAGATCAGATCAGCCGGTTTTTCAAAACAACATTAACGGTTTGGTAGTAAGACGAAAATCTGGTGGCCGGGGTTGCCGGAAAATATTTTTTTTTGACATAAAAAAAAAGGATTACTGCTGATACAGTTCCTGCAAAAATTTATCGGCCTGTCTGATATAGGCAGTTTTGATATCCTCGCTGAATCTGTCCCATGTTGCAAAAATCTGATTGGTACGAGGAATCCAGGCCAGTCTTTTTCTGTTTCGCTGATAGAAATGCCAGTAGAGAGTATTAAAGGGGCATGCATCATCGCCCAGTTTCTTGTCTTTATTGTAATGGCAATTCCGGCAATAATCACTCATTTTGTTGATGTAATTGGCTGAAGCTGCGTATGGTTTGGTTCCGGCAATCCCACCATCTGCAAACTGACTCATGCCTCTGCCATTGGGCATTTCCGCCCACTGCACGGCATCGAGGTACATACCAAGAAACCAGTCATCCACACAATCCGGATCAACACCAATCAGCATAGCAAAATTGCCGGGGATCATAAGACGTTGTATATGATGAGCCCAGCCATAATCAAGCGATTGAGTGATCACATGCCTGAGGCAGTTCATTTTGGTATCTCCTGTCCAGTAGAAATCCGGAAGTTTGGCGTCGGCAAAAAAGTGATTTTTTTGGGCATAAGCGGGCATGTGTTTCCAGTAAACACCCCGCATAAACTCGCGCCATCCCAGAACCTGCCGGACATAGCCTTCAACCTGTGGCAGGGTGATCCCATAATCCTTGCTTTCATAGGCATCAACAACTGCCTTCAAAACTTCTTTGGGGTTGATCATTTTTCTATTCATGGAAAATGCCAGGCGGGAATGGAAAAGTGTCCATCCCCGGGTAGTCATAGCATCCTGATAACGGCCAAAGTCCGGTAGCAGATGTTCAATAAAATGTTTTAACTGCATCAGGGCTTCTTTGCGGTTAAGCGGCCAGATAAAATCTTTTGGATTGACATGCCCCATACTTTTGATACCTTGTTTATCGAGCATTGCATCAATATCACTCAAATCGTGATGAAAGACAAAAGGTGCCGGAACCGGTTTGTCATCAGGATATCTGTTTCGATTTTCTGTGTCATAATTCCATTTACCGCCATAGGGTTCACCATCATCATCCATCAGGATGTGATGTTTTTTGCGCATGTAACGATAGAAATGCTCCATCAGGTAGCCTTTTTTCCCGGCAAAAAAACGCACAAATTCTGCTTTATCAGCAAAAAAGTGCTCACCGGAAACCATATTCACAGGAATATCCAGACTTTCAGCAAACTGTTGTAATTCAACAAAAGTGTGATATTCATCAGGTTCCTGATACTCAAAGGAGGAAATTTTGTTTTCAGTTATGATTTGCAGTAGATTCCAGCTCAGTTTGTGTTCATTTTCGGGCTCATCAAGATACAGATATTTTAGCGTATGTCCCTTTTCCCTGAGTTCATCAGCAAATTCCCTCATACTGCCGAGTATTCCAAGGAGCTTTTGTTTGTGTTGCTTCACATATTCGGCTTCCTGTCTGGTTTCCATCATGACATACAAAATATCTGAGCTGGGTTCGGATGTAAACCAGCTATGTTCGCTGTTCAGTTGATCAGAAAGTATCAGGCGCAGTTTCATACTAGTAGTTTTATTGGTCAATGACCTTTAAAGATAGCATTTTCTTTGCTACGAGCAAAATTTCATGTATGGATTCGGTTGAAAAGCGGCCTGTCATGCTTCATTGTCTTTACATACGCTACTCCATGACAAGAAGGGAAACCCAATGAAAGACAGCTTATGAACGATGAAAAATGCTGTTTAGTTTATTTTGTCTGTATTCAAATGTTTTTCTGAGTTTGCTCTTAACAAAAAGTACATTTGCCAGCTTTCCAGGAAAGCCAAGGGGCAATTTGTAATATACCTGATCGATCATTTCTGTCCCTTCCTGATGGGTTTTCAGATGGTGTGTATGATGCCAGAAAGCATAAGGGCCTAAGCGTTGCTCATCGATGAAGTATTTCTTTTCACTGACTGCAGTAATTTTTCCGTAACCCAGGATACCTACATAAAAGGGAAGGGCTTCAGCCGGTAGGTAATGATTTTTCCCTGATAGGTGCCCTGCAATATATCGGGGGAGGTAATTTCGAATTTCATGTCAGGCGGAGTAAGTTCAGGCAGATTCTCCGGTTAAGAAAAATATTCCCATGCCTGGTCGATACTGATTGGAATCACTTGCCGACTTTCAATCCGGTGTACTTTTCCATGCGTTGAAAATTTTATCATAAATCAGGTTTTTGATGAAACAATTCAGTGCTGAATAAGTTCACCTGCAGCCTGCGCTGAGATATTAACAATGGCTGGTGAGCAAAATATTCACAGCAAACAAAATATTTGATGTAATTTTGATGTTTTAAGAATGTATTAAGAGAGTTTTTGATAATATGAGGCGAATTTCGCGGAGTGAACAAGTGCAGAAGACTGATATAATGAGACAACTGATTATTTTAATCAGCCTGACCGGTTTCTTTCTAAGTATTCCGGTACTTTCCCTGGCTCAGGAGGACTCAACAGCATTGAAAAAGCAGCTCAATCTTACCGGAGGAGTATACAACAATCATATTTTCAGGTTTGAGACAGTGGAAGGTGCCGGCAACTATGCTGATGGTCCTACTGCGGAATATGGTCTTGATTTTTATATTCCGATGGATGACAGATTGTGGATGGGACTGGGCTTATACTACATGAAAGCCAGAAATGTTTATCATTCACCTGCTACGGATTACAGGAGAGGCTATTTATTAAATCACGTATCCGAGGTCATTCATCTTCCGGTCACCTGGCGTTACGACATAACACCGTGGTTTGCTTTCAAAGTGGGAATGTCTATTTCAATTGAATTTCCGCGGGAAAACAGCCTGAACCAGAACGGCCTGGGCTTTCACGGCGGATTGATAATACACCACTCACCTCTTCCATGGCTTGATTTGGGAGTTGAGCCGACAATTCATCTGACATCCATGCTTCCAATCCCGGAAGAATTTTACCAAAGACATTTTTTACTTAGCGGCGTAAGGACATATGCTGCCATTCGTTTTTAATCAAGCTTACCGGAGGCTTCTTTGATTTCGAGGGGCATGGATAACCGTGTAGGTCAATGGAACAATAGCGATTAAACAATAAAGTGGGGTATACTTTCAGTTGGTTCTGTATACTGTTCACATTATGCAGCCTGACGGAGGTGGTTAGCCTGTGCGCGTGCATGCCGGCATTGGGCAGGCGTTACAGGAGCGACCGGGAGGAAGCTCCCTGTACCGCCCGGGCCAGGCCAGGCATGCAGGGGTGCAGCTATGAACCGCAGGCAGGAATTATGCTCATAGGAGGCAAAAGGGTGACGCTGCCCAAATAACAAAACCAACAAACAATCACATCAAATCCATTTGTACAAAATATTTTGTAAGGAAAACCCAATGGTCTGTCAATAAAAAAGCCGGCGATCAAACCGGCTTTCATGATGAATATTTGTGTTTTTATCAATGCATTACTGAGATTTTCTTGGTAACTTTTTCACCATCAATGCTTATATCAATGAAATACATACCGGCGGGTTTATCGGTAAAGTTCAGCTGATATTCTATGCTGCTGTAGCTGGTTTCAGGCAGGATAACTTTACGACCTGTCATATCGTACACACTGATTTCCACATCGCTGCCAATGTATTCCTCACCGAGCTGAACAGTAATCTCACCGGAAGTGGGATTTGGAAAGGCCTGTACATTGAGGTTAACATCAAATTCTTCGAGGTCAACAAGACATGCGATGGGTTTGATGGCCAGCGATGTTGCAATATCAAACAAAGCAACAGAAGATTTCCATTCTCCACCTTCCTGCACGAACATTGTATTTTGGGATTCGGATGATCCGCGGTTACCGGCCACGCTGACAACAAAATAATCATCACTGACTCCGTCACCGTTTTCATCGGGATAGTTGAGTCTGAATCCTGCGTAAAACGGTCCGTCGATTTCTACCGGTTCATCAAAAGAAATTACAGAATTGAAATTTTCAGGAATATTTCTGATGTACACTTTTTTCTCAGCTATGATATTTTCTTCTGTCGGATATTCACTGTCTCCGTCAGCATCCCAGATATAAAATTTCACATAAGAATTGTAATCACCATGGACGGAATTATTCACCGGTACAATCAGGCCTTCAATCTGGCTGAAGGTAAAATCTTCAAAATAATCAGCATAATATCTTACCCGTTCGCCATTGTGACCGGCGATAAAGCCCCATGTATCGGGTGCGTCAATTTTTTTGGGAATTTCACCGCCTCTGAGGTTGCTGATGGTATCACAATATTTATTGACCTGCCCACTAAACACGTAGATGTATTCATCTTTTGTGAGCAAATCATTTCCACATGCATTATTGACACTGCGTGTGACATCATAAATACCGGGAACATTGTATTCAACGCCGTTCAGGGGAGTTCCGTTACTCCAGGAAGAAGGATTTCCTCCTTCGAAAAACCAGTTTCCGGTAACCGGATAGTTGGTAGATAAGTCCTCAAAGAAAATTCTGTCACCTGCAGAGATCAGTCTTTCGGTAGCTCTGAAGTCAGCAATAGGTGATACTGCAGAATCCAGACAAGGATCCTCTTCACTTACGATGATGTAGTTTTCTTTCAGAATGGTATCATTGCCTTCCGAATTTTTGGCAATCATTTGCACATCGAACTCCCCTTCATCAGCATAGAGGATATCCTGAGGATGCTGATCTGTAGAAGTAGCGGGGTCTGCGTTTTGGAAAATCCATTCCCATTGATACGGTGCTCCTGTACTGATATCTTGGAAATTGACAGTTTCTCCGGGTGCTATCACCGTGTAATCGGCAATAAAATTGGCTTCCGGAAGATCATCGGCTGCCGGAACTACGTTAATATACTCTTCTTTAAGCTCGATGTAAGTATTTCCGTCCTCATGTTCGACACGCATTTCAACATCATACAAACCCGGTGTCATGTAAGCAACCGAAACCGGTCCTGATGATTCAGAGGTCTCAGGAGTTCCGCCTTCGAAAGTCCATGCCCAGGTGGTAAACGGGCCATTGACAGAGGTATCAGTGAATGTCACCACCCCTCCTGCAGGGATTGTTGTCTGATCAGCGGCAAAATAAGCCTGAGGTTCCGTTTCGGGATCACCTACGGTAATGCAATCAACCCAGGTATAGGAATCTGTATCTGTTCCATCCCCAATTTCAAGGATCACATCATATACCCCGGGGTCATCATAACAAATATCTATGGGGTTCTGTTCTGTACTGTTTGCGGTGGCAGCTCCCGGGAAAGTCCAGTTCCATGTCACCGGGTCGCCGGTTGACTGGTCCTGAAAATCGACACAATCTCCGGGTGCGATATTATTATCTGAGACATCAAATGATGCATTTAGGCCATCGGGGTTGTCAGAAACCATGATATATCCATTTTTTATTTCCTCATCTGAATTGGTGCCGTCATTAACTGTGAGGGTAACATTGAACACACCTTCATCAGGATAATTGATATTGCTGGGGTTCTCCTCGTCACTTGTAGCGGGATCACCACCTTCAAATTCCCAGCTCCAGGTTTGTATCGGATCGGGTCCGTCGGAAAGGTCGGTAAAGTTAATTGCTGTTCCGGGTGTGATGCTTGTCTGATTGGCTGAGAAATCTGCTACCAGATCATCAGCGGTGGCATTGGGGTCATAGCCGTCCAGTTCTGTGAGACCGGAATTGGTAGGATCCAGCCAGGGAGCAAGTTGTTCTGCATCGGTAGCACCGTTGGCATCCCAGTGCAGATCAAAACGTCCGTAATAATCGGGAGCAGTTTGGTCTGTACATGTGGCAGCCCCACCGGTAAGTGTCCCAACAATTCGTTTGCTGGTCTCATCAAAAACCGGTGAACCGGATGAGCCGCCTTCGGTTACACCCCAGTCGGTAGCAGTTGACTGCCATGTAAGTTCCCAGTGAGCATCCGCCATAGAACCTGTGTAAGTTGACACCGTCAGAGCGCCACTGCGGGAAATTTTCATAATATCACCGGCAGGGTGATGGATACCTATGCCAATACTGGAAGGCACATCGGTGCGATCCCAACCATTGTAATATACGCCATAATCGGCGGGGATGTCAGGTGTCAGTTCAAGCAATAACATATCAGTACCGCCATTAATGGAGCCTCTGGCAAGTTTTGTTGCGCCCACAATGTCATCGTAAGGAGGTTCCGAACCGGGATCTGCACAATCGGGGGATTCGAAGTTAAAATAAAATTCCCATTCATCCTGGTTATCCTGATCACCACCGCAATGGTCTGCAGTAAGAAAATACTGGGTTCCGTCTTCATCAGTATTGTTCACCAGCGAACCGGTACAGAAGCCACCTCCACCTACACTGGGAATGTACATCATAGCCACACCGCGTTTTTCATTCTGCCAGTCGTTGCCTTCCGGGCAATTGACATTCACTTCACAGGGGCCTGAATCACCAAATCCTGTTGGTTTGTCGTCCCTGTAATAACTAACAAGAGCATCAACGCCTCTGTAAAAATATGAAACTTTATAAATTTCAAGTTGTGCATTTCCGTTCACCTCCGGGGGCTGTATATATTCCAGGGTAGTTGTTTCGCCCTGAATAATACGGGTAGAGAAATGTTTTCCATCACCGGGATTATTCATGGCTGTGAAAGCACCGGCCACCTGCATCTGGTTTTCATTATAGAGGAACAATGCAGAACCTTCGGGCAAATGGAATTTGCTGTAGTGCAGGCTCAAGGCCATGGCATCTTCTGATGTAATACGAAGGCGCCATACTTTTGTTCCGTCATCAAGTATATCCCATGTTCCGGAATTTTCCATGGTAAAATCAACATCCATAATAACAGAGACACGTGGCATTTCGCCATTTTTTTCAAAATAATCGTGTTCTGCCCGAACATTTTCCATGTCCGGAGGATTCACGAAAACATTATCCACATTATTTTTCAGGCCAATGTTTTCAAAGCTCAGGGGCTTTCCACCCTGCTCAATCTGGGCAAACATATTGTTAACACCCAATAACATAGCGAAGAGTAATACTAAACCGGTTAGTCGTTTCATCTGAACAAATTTTTATTTATAATATTTACGCAAAATAAAGAATTTCACTGGAATTTTCAAGTGAATCCTCAATTAATTAGACGCAAAGAAATTAAAATGGTTGGTTAAAACCTAAGATATTTTTTTTTTGGATGTCGTAAGAGTTGAAATACAGGGGAGTATCAAGGCAAAAAATAAAATTGCGTTTTTTTTTTCAAAAAATGTTTTGGATTTTAGAAAATGACCTTCTATATTTGCACTCCCAATTGAGGGAACAAGGTTGACTGATTAGCTCAGCAGGTAGAGCATCTGCCTTTTAAGCAGAGGGTCCGGAGTTCGAACCTCCGATCAGTCACCAGAAAACAAAGCCGTTCGGTTCACCGGACGGCTTTTTTCTTTATACCCCGGGAAATTATCGATGCCAATCAGTCAACATTCATCGTTAAAGGGCTTTGCTGGCAGAGATGCCAGTGCAGGCAACCTGTCATGTCGACATGCCTCAAAGGTATATTCCAAAACAAACCCATTCCTTTGATGCGTGGAGATTCGGCAGGTTGGGACTCATCGTTAAAGGGCTTTGCAGGCAGAGAAGCGAGAAGCGACTGCAGGCAACCTGTCAGGTCGACATGCCACAAAGGTATATTCCAAAACAAACCCATTCCTTCGATGCACGGAGACCTGACAGGTTGGGGCTGATCTGGCCGGGGTCGTATGTTTGTAGCAAAAACCTTTGCAACAAGCATTGGGATCATAGGTAGCCCAACAAAATAATTTTGATTTTTAATTCGTAACAAAAAGTTTGTATAGCTTTTGTTTTTAAGGATTAATTGCTGTTTTATTTCATTTATTGAGCTTTAAAAACATTTTTTTTTACGTGTTTAAATTTCGTATTTTAGCAAAAGCATCGTCTATTTTTGACTCAAATAATATGTTATGAATTTACAGTATATTTCAGATAGCAAAGGAAAAACAACAGGTGTTTTTATTCCAATAAAGGAATGGAATAAGTTAAAAGAAAAATATAAGGGCATTGAACAAGAAATTGCCATTCCGGAATGGCATAAACATTTGGTAAAGGAGAGACTTGAAAATTATATTAAAAATCCGGATTCTGCGGAGGATTTCAATGATGCTATGGATGTATTGAAAACGGATTGTAATGTATAAAGCCATCATCCTACTTCTTGCAAAAAGGGATATCAGGGAAGCTGCATTTTGGTACGAGGGGAAACAAACAGGACTTGGCAAACGATATGTCAGGCAAATCCGGGAAAATATTTCCCTTATTGAGAAAAATCCAAAAGCCTGTAATATCAGGTATGACAATATTCGAACAGCGGTTTTGCGTGATTTATGCTTTTCTGGATGCGTTTATTGCTAAATCATATCAGGGCTAAAGCCCTTTCTGTTTTATATTTCGCCTCAAAACCCCGACATAAATGCCGGGGTTAATCGGCTCTGGTTAAGTACACACTTACTCCCCATCCTTCAGGTCGCGGGTGATAAGAACATGAAAGATGGAATGGGCTTTAGCCCTGCCAGTATAATTTTTATTGACGAGCGGTTATTCTTTCTAATTCTTAATTTTACTCAACAGTAATAATTCAATCATTACCATTACCCACTCCTGTCTGCCTTAGGCATGAAAGTTTGCAGTAGAACCTAAATTCCTAACTTCAATCTCTTTTCCATAGTTTTGAGTTAATAATGTCGCAAGTTGCGACACAATTTGTTTACCATATTCTGCCCTTCTATCTTGAAGAATCTCATGATTTATACGACTGCCGATATACCAATAAAGCATTGTTAGTTCCGAATTAACTGTCTTAGCTAAACTTGATTTTGTTTGTTCAATTCGTTGACAAATGTCTTTATAAATCAAACTCCCACTTATTTGTGATTCATTATTCCTCATTTTTATGTTGCTTATAAAATTTATTCGATATGCTAAAACAAAACATAAGGGAATTATTGACTCATTTATCAGAAAAAGCAAATTGAAAAATATTGCCGGACTGTAATGACTATTTTATTATCATCGCTCAATTTTTCAATCCAAAGGTAATGTTTTCTCTTCTTTCTTATTAGAATCAAAAATGCATATTTTATTGTGTCCTAAAGATTTATACTCTTTATCAAATTTAAGTATGTCATCAGAGGATTTCAATTTATGTAAATTAATCATAATCCCATTTAAATTGTCAGGATTCTCATCATGTATAGAACTATTTGACACGGCAACACTCAAGCAGGTATCATTTATTTTTTTGTAATACAATTCTGTCGTATAAAAAACAATGTCTTCACCATGAATCACTTTTCTTCCTTCCGGATAAAATGGCTCGTCTGAGAGTGCAATTACATTATGGTTTCCTGCTAAGCCCCATGCCATTGCTCTTACATAAACATCATTTTTATTCGAGAAGTTAATTGTTTCGATTTTAACTTTTGCAGACATAGCTTTTTCTCTTGAAAATTTAATTATCAACAGTGTTAAAGCAATTATGACTAAACTCGCAGATATGATAATTATAATTTTTGTTTTCATCGTCCATTAATCCTTTCTGTATGGCTCCAGCCTGATCTACTCATCCAGCGCCCCGCTCGGATCCACTCTCATCACCGGGCTGTTTTGCACATAGCTGTAGGGGGATACCCAGCTGCGGGCTTCTGCCATCGGGTCAACACTTAGCCAATTACTCAGCTCACTATCGTAATACCTCGCTCCAAAGTAGTTGTAGCCACTCTCGCTGTCAAGTTCTCCGTCTCCACCCTGTTCCGCCGGACAAGCTTTCTCTGAAAACTTGTAAGGGCTGTTGAACCCGGAGTTGCGCTGGTTGATCCAGAGTCCTTGTATAATGAGCTTAGGGTTTTGCATTGCCGTCCAGCTTGTTAATGAGTTCAAGGCTGTCCATATTCATTTTAGAAAATGCAAACCCTGCCTGTCCGGCAGGCAGGCATCTCTTGCCCAGGTCTTTCAATGATGCGCCAATGTGATAAACTGTTTCCTTATCAATGATCAAAAACCTGTCGTGAGATTTTTCAAAGCTTTTAAGGTCGATTTTGGGGTATTGTTGATTGTGTTTTTTGATGTCGAGTTTGAGTTGCTTGCTTATGGTTTTTGTGTAAATAAAGGCATCCACAGTTTTGTTTCGTTTCGACAGCAATGTTAAAACCGATTCGTCAATGTAATTGTCAATCAGGATAATAGATTTTTTTGCAGATTTTATTAATCCGGAAACAAAAGCATAGGCATCAAATGTTTGACCATCGTAAAATATCCCCTGATTTGCCGGCAGCGAAGTATTCAGTTGTAGTTTTATTTCTCCGAGTTCTTTTTTTACCGTATGCACATCGTTTTCGATCCGGTCAACACGCTGATTTACTGCATATCCTTTTAGCAGGTAGTTTTTTAACACTTGGTTTGCCCAAATACGAAACTGTGTACCACGTAATGATTTTACACGATAACCAACTGATATTATTACATCCAGATTGTAGTATTTCATTAAACGGGAAACATTTCTGTTACCTTCTTTCTGAACAGTCAAGTATTCCTTGACAGTTGAATCAAAAGCAAGCTCTTTTTCCTTGTAAATGTTATTAATATGCAAACTGATATTTTGCTTGCTTGATTGAAATAATTCAACCATTTGGGCTTGTGTCAACCAAACAGATTCCTCTTCTAATCTGACTTCGATCTTGGTTGAAGTGTTTTCTGTCTGAAAGCCCTAATCTCTCCTGAAGTTCCTGGCGTTTATGTTGTCCTTCAAGCACATTCAATAATTTACTGACTTGTGGGGTAACTTGAGGGGTAACTTTCTCCGCAGCAGTCCGCCTGTCGTACAAGCAGGTTTTCCTACTTTGTGGGGAGTAGTCAAAACAGCGGTTGATTCGGGCGTAAGGGGTTTTGGCTACGGGGTTTGTGTGTGATTTTTTAATCTTTTTCTGGGGGTTTAAATCCTATGCGTTTCCTGTTTTTATAATCAAGTTCTTCCTGCTTTGATTCTTCAAATTGTTTTATGTATTCAAATAACAACAAAATTTTATCATCATGTTCCGCAAGTCTTTTGTCAAAATCCTCTAAGCGATTTAGGGCTTCTTTGTTCTCATAAAACATTTTTCTGAGCATCACGAAAGTTCTCATTATTGCAATATTAATTTCTATTGCTTTTTTACTTTTTAATACACTTGACAACATTGCAACCCCGGTTTCTGTAAATGCAAATGGTTTTGCACCTCCAAGCACTTGTTTTGATGGTATCACATTTTGTGATACCATTATATCTATCTCTCTATCTGTCAATTCAAACATAAAGTCTTTAGGGAAACGATCTATATTTCGTCTTACTGCCTGTTTGAGCACCCTGGTTTCTATTTCGTATAATTCTGCTAAATGAAAATCAATCATTACCTTTTCTTCTCTCAATAATATGATTTTATTAGCTATTCTTTCTGCAGGTAGTATTGATTCATCCATTTTTCTAATTTAATTTATTACAAATTTAATTATTTTAACTTGGATATCACAATTTGTGATTTCCATTCTTCAAATTCGTCTGTTGTCATCTGGAACATAAAGTCTTCAGGAAAACGTTTTGCATTTCGTCTTATGGCTTGGTTTAATGCTCGTGTTTCTACACCGTACAATTCTGCTAATTCACGGTCTATCATCACTTTCTTGCCTCTTACAAGATGGTTCTACTGCAAATTTTCATGCCTAAGGCAGACAGGAGTGGGTAATGATTG
>JBKGYK010000006.1:0-56744 GCA_046546095.1 Bacteroidales bacterium | reverse complement strand
TTATTATCTCGAAAATGATGTGGTAATCAGCAGTGCAAATGTGATTGTGGAGTAGCATATTCACTTCTGCAGAAACTTATCCGCTTTTTAACCTGCCGGTGCCAGGCACCCGGCAGGTTAAAAAACCGTAGCTAAAAGCCTCAGGCTCGTTGATGGCGATTCACCAATCAATTAATTAACAAATGAATACGAATTCTTCAAAAATTGTCTATATTTGCACCACAATTTTGCGGATGTGGCGGAATTGGTAGACGCGCTAGACTTAGGATCTAGTGCCGCAAGGCGTGGGGGTTCGAGTCCCTTCATCCGCACGAACAAAAACCGTCGCTTTTTCATTGCAGGAGAAGGGCGGTTTTTCAACTTGTTTAAATTTAAACGTTCAGGAATGAAAGTAACAAAAGAAAACATTGACGATCTCAACGCAGTAATCACTGTAGATGTAGAGAAAAAAGATTACAACGATAGAGTGGAATCAACACTCAAAGATTACCGGAAAAAGGCAAACATTGACGGATTCCGCCCCGGAAAAGCTCCCATGGGCATGATCCGCAAGATGTACGGTCAGCCAGTCCTGCTTGATGAAGTGAATAAAGTGATTTCAGAAGCACTGAACAATTACATTCAGGAAAACGAAGAGCTCAAAATGCTTGGGGAACCCTTGGCTAAAGAGGATCAGGAAACCATCGATTTTGATAAGGAAGACGATTTTAGCATCAAGTTTGACGTGGGCCTGCATCCCGATGTTGACGTGGAGCTCAACAAACGCATGAAGCTTCCTTTTTACAAAATCAAAGCCGATGAGCAGTTGATTGACGAGTACATGGAAAATTACGCTAAGAATTTTGGCGAACTTGTGGATGCTGTTGAATCCGATGAAGAAAGTTATCTCATGGGGAAAATGATTCAGCTCAACGATAAAGAGGAACCACTGGAAAACGGCATTGTAAAAGAAGATGCCAAAGTATCCGTTTCACTTTGCAAGGATGAAGACATCAAGTCCCAGCTTGTGGGTCTGAAAATTGGCGATATCATCAGCTTTGACGTGTGGAAAGCCTTCCCCAATGAAACCGAAGTTGCCGGAATGCTGGAAATCGGAAAAGAGGATGTAAAATCCCTGGAAAATACCATGTTCCGCCTTGTGGTTGAGGGTGTTCAGACCTTTAAAGAAGCTGAAATCGATCAGGCATTGTTCGATAAAGTTTTTGGCGAAGGCGAAGTAGACTCCGTAGAAGCATTCCGCGATAAAATTCGCGAACAGGCAGAACAGAATTTCATACCCGACAGTGAGTACAAACTCCTGCTTGATGCCAAAGACAAACTGTTGAAAAAAGTGAATCCCGACTTGCCCGAAGCGTTTCTTAAACGCTGGTTGAAACAAACCAACAATGAACTCAGCGACGAACAAATCGAACAAGACTGGCCACGCTTTGTTGAAGATATGAAATGGCAGTTGATATCAAACAAAATTGCCAAAGACAACGAACTCGACCTGACAGAGGATGACCTGCTGAAAGCTGCCAAAGAATACGCTTCAGCACAGTTCCGTCAGTATGGCATGAGTTATGTGCCGGATGAGCACCTGGAAAAATATGCCCGGGAGATTTTGAAGAAAGAAGATGAGGCGCGTAAGATTGCCGACCGTGAAATGGAACGCAAGGTTCTGGACGTTATAAAAGACAGTGTAAAACTTGAGGAAAAAGAAGTTTCTGTTGATGAATTTAAAGACCTCGTTGAGGATAAAAAATAAGTTCTATGAACAATAAAAATGATTTTTATAAATACGCTACCGGCCATCTGGGAATGAATTCTCAGGCCATGGACGATTACACGAAAGTTACATCCAGCTACATTTCTCCCACCATTATTGAGGAACGCCGGATGAATATTGCCACTATGGATGTGTTTTCACGCTTGATGATGGATCGCATCATCTTTCTTGGCCTACCCATTGATGATTACGTAGCCAACGTGATTCAGGCGCAAATGCTGTACCTGGAATCCAATGATCCGGAAAAAGATATTCAGATTTACTTCAATACACCCGGAGGTTCCGTACATGCCGGATTGGGAATATACGATACCATGCAGTACATCAGCTCTGATGTGGCTACAATCTGTACAGGTATGGCTGCATCCATGGGTGCAGTTTTGCTTAGTGCCGGAACGTATGGCAAACGTACTGCCCTTACACATTCACGGGTGATGATTCATCAGCCCATGGGTGGTGCTCAGGGACAGGCAGCTGATATTGAAATTACTGCCCGTGAGATTCTCAAATTGCGGACTGAGTTGTATGAAATTATTTCCAAGCATTCAGGCAAAACCCTGAAAAAAGTACAGAAAGACTCAGACCGTGATTATTGGATGACTGCTGAAGAAGCCAAAAGCTACGGCATGATTGACGAAGTGTTGACACGTAAGAGCAACAAAGACAAGTAGGAATTTTTATGCAAGATAAATGCTCATTTTGCGGTCGTGACCGCGACGAGGTGAATATGCTCATCGCCGGTGTGGATGGTCATATCTGTGATGAATGCGCCGGCAAGGCTGTTGAAATTGTTAAAGAGGAATTGGGCAAAGAAACTCAGGATTTTGATCCGGATGTCTTAAAACACAACAAACCCGCCGATATCAAACGGTTTATTGATCAGTATGTGATTGATCAGAACGAAGCCAAGAAAACCCTGGCTGTGGCAGTCTATAACCATTATAAGCGCCTTACGGTAAAAGGACAGACCCGTGATGATGTGGAAATTGAAAAATCCAACATCATTCTCATTGGACGCACCGGTACCGGAAAAACACTCATGGCCCGTACCATCGCCCGCATGATGAATGTGCCCTTTACCATTGTCGATGCCACCGTGCTTACCGAAGCCGGTTATGTGGGTGAAGATGTGGAAAGCATACTTACCCGCCTCCTGCAGGCTGCAGATTACGATACCGACGCGGCCGAAAAAGGCATCGTCTTTATTGATGAGATTGATAAAATTGCCCGCAAAGGCGACAATCCGTCCATCACACGAGATGTGTCCGGTGAAGGCGTTCAGCAGGCTGTGCTGAAATTACTGGAAGGTTCCGTTGTGAATGTACCGCCACAGGGCGGACGTAAACACCCGGAGCAGCGCATGATTCCGGTGGATACCAAAAATATTCTCTTCATTGTTGGTGGTGCTTTCGAAGGCATTGAGCGAAATATTGCCAACCGCCTGAATACAAAGGTGGTGGGATATGGTGCCCAGGAGAAACGGGAAGAAATTGATAAGGACAACCTCATCAAATACGTTACCAGTGAAGATTTGCGCGCTTACGGACTGATTCCTGAAATTATCGGCCGTCTGCCGGTGGTTTCTTATCTGAACGAACTCACGCGTGAGGCATTGAAACGTATCCTCACCGAGCCCAAAAATTCCCTGATAAAGCAATATACATGGTTGTTTGATATTGACGGTATAAAATTCGACGTGGAAGAAGCTGCCCTTGATTACATTGTGGAAGTAGCGGCTGCCCATAAACTGGGAGCCCGTGGACTGCGCGGCATTTGTGAAACCATCATGACCGATCCCATGTTTGAATTGCCTTCCCAGGGAAAAAAGAAATTTGTCCTGACTGAAAAATTGACAAAGGAAAAACTTTCTCATGTCAAACTGGATCAGTTGAAACGATAAAATAGCATTTCATGGTATGAAAAAGGGGCGCTGCGGTGTCCCTTTTTTTATTACCTTACTCGGGGTGTTTGGACTCGACCTGCGACTCAAAGTCGTATCCCGGGTAGGGTAGTGGTAAGAATGAAAAAATGAAAAGGGCTTTAGCCCTGAAAGTCTATGCTTATACTCGGAGTACGACTTTTGAGCTCTGGGCAAAGACATTGCCTGAGCGGGATAATTTTGTCGCTAAAGCTCATTTTTTTAGCAATGAACAATTTCAGCTCTTCCGGGTTTGGGTGTCAGTTTGGGATAAAAAACTTTTGCGCAAGATACAAAGGTAAACTATTAAATTGAAGTCCAATTAAATAAAGTACAAATTTTTACTTTTTCCCTTGTTTTTATGTTTTCTAACAGATATTTTTGCCGGCTCTGAAACGAGTTCTGAAAACAACGTAAAATTTTGCATACCATGAAAAAAATTCTATTGGGCGTATTCAGCTTATTTGTTCTGCCTTTGATGGGCATGGCCAGTGAAGCTGATCTTGAAGTACCCGATCTGGGGAAAAGTGTGAGTGTTTTGGGTGATGGTCACACCGTGTTGACCTGGGGACTGTTAATTGTAGCATTTGGATTTGCTTTTGGTCTGTGGCAGTTTAGCCGCATTCGCAAATACAAAGCACACCAGTCAATGCTGGATATTGCAAGAACCATTTACAAGACCAGCGGTACGTATTTGCTACAGCAAGGAAAATTCCTTCTGATTCTGCTTGCCATCATAGGTGCTGTCATTGTTTTCTACTTTGGATTCCTTAGTGAACCCGAAGCCACCCTGCAAACTGTCAGTCAAAATGGGGATACCGTTGATCCCATGATTTCCCGTGGCGGATTTGTTATCAATGTGCTTATCTGGACAATTCTTGGTATTCTTGGATCATACTCAGTGGCCTGGTTTGGTATTCGTATCAATACACTGGCAAACAGCCGCACCTCTTTTGCCTCACTTAAAGCCAAACCCTGGGAAGTGGTGAAAATTCCTTTGCAGGCAGGTATGAGTGTTGGTGTGTTGCTGATTACCGTGGAATTGCTCATGATGCTCGCAATCCTGCTGTTTGTTCCGGGAAAACTTGCCGGTGCCTGCTTTATCGGATTTGCCATCGGTGAATCCCTGGGTGCTTCTGCACTGCGTATTGCAGGTGGTATTTTTACCAAAATTGCAGATATCGGTGCAGATTTGATGAAACTTGTTTTCAATATTGGCGAAGATGATCCCCGTAACCCCGGCGTCATTGCAGATTGTACAGGTGACAACGCAGGAGACTCTGTGGGGCCAACTGCTGATGGTTTCGAAACTTACGGCGTTACAGGTGTTGCCCTGATTTCATTTATTATCCTCGGCGTGATGGGAGTGGAGTTTCAGGCTTCATTCATCGTCTGGATATTTGCCATGCGACTGATTATGTTGCTGACTTCCGTACTTTCGTACTGGATTAACAATGCCATTTCAGAGGCCAGATACAAAAATGCAGATAAATTCAATTTCGAAAATCCGCTGACATCCCTGGTTTGGATTACATCACTTGTTTCCATCATTGCTACTTTTATTGTTTCTTATTTCATGCTGGAGACCATTCCCTCTCTTGAAGCCTCCGGTTTGTGGTGGAAACTTGCCACCATCATTTCTCTTGGAACCCTGGCAGCAGCATTGATTCCTGAACTTACAAAAGCCTTTACGTCTTCCAAATCACGCCATGTGCAGGAGGTTGTGACAGCTTCAAGCGAGGGTGGAGCTTCCCTCAATATATTGTCAGGTATGGTTGCCGGAAACTTTTCTGCATTCTGGAAAGGAATGCTCATGGTTGCCCTGATGTTTGGCGCATTCATGGTCTCAGCACAGGGACTTGAAGAATACATGGTGTATCCTTCCATCTTTGCCTTTGGCCTAGTTGCTTTTGGCTTCCTTGGTATGGGACCTGTCACTATCGCCGTAGACTCTTATGGCCCGGTTACCGACAATGCTCAGTCAGTTTTTGAATTGTCCCGTATTGAAAAAATTGATGGTATAAGTGATGAAATTGAAAGAGACCATGGCTTTAAGCCCGATTTTATCAAAGGAAAACATTTCCTTGAAGACAATGACTCGGCAGGGAATACCTTTAAGGCTACGGCCAAACCCGTATTGATCGGTACTGCAGTAATCGGAGCTACCACCATGATTTTCTCCATCATTCTTCTGCTGGATACCCTGGGAATGCTTAAAATTTCCCTTACCGAAGCACCTGTGATTCTTGGCTTCATTACCGGTGGTGCCGTTATTTACTGGTTCTCCGGAGCTTCTATGCAGGCTGTAACCACAGGGGCATACCGTGCGGTTGAATTCATTAAGAAAAATATCAATCTGGACAAAGAAACAGCAGATGACAAGGATTCCATTGCCGTGGTTAAAATTTGTACCAAATATGCACAGAGCGGAATGTGGAACATTTTTATTGTTTTGCTGTCTCTTACCCTCGCATTTGCTTTCCTTGATCCAAACTTTTTTGTCGCATACCTGATATCCATTGCTGTATTTGGACTTTTCCAGGCTCTGTACATGGCCAATGCCGGCGGGGCATGGGACAATGCCAAAAAAGTGGTGGAAGTGGACATGCAACAGAAAAATACTCCGCTGCACGAAGCAACCGTTGTGGGAGACACTGTCGGCGACCCTTATAAAGATACCACTTCAGTAGCTCTGAATCCAATTATCAAATTTTCTACCTTGTTTGGATTGCTGGCTGCAGAAATTTCCATTGAAATGATCAATTCCGGCAACCAGGTAACTGCACGAATTATCGGGGCCGTCTTTTTCCTGATCGGTCTGATTTTTGTGTACAGATCTTTCTACGGACAACGTATCCACAGTAAGGATAAGAAGAAAAAACAAACAGCATAATTCGCACATCATGCAATGCAGGAGAAAAGGGTGCTGATTTTTCAGTGCCCTTTTTTCGGTTTCGCCAAAAGGTAGTGATTAGCCTTGTGTTTAACGCGTACTACCATGGCGGTGAATTGCGTGAGGGATAGAAGCGGTATCCTGCATCAGCCGGCTGGCGGATGCAGATACAAGCGGATAGCCCGACTCTTTTTGTTTTCTGCCGCGGAAAAACCTTCAAGCTCATCCATATCTTTCACAATTGCTGGCTCAATCATGCTGCAAAGATTGTATTCGTGCAGACCTTGAAGGTTGATTGCGCTGGCAGAAAACAAAAAGGGGCACGCCCAAATACAAAACACAAAAAAGCACCTCACATCCTGACATTCTAAATAATCGGCTCTAATTTAGAATGCACATATGAACAATCCGGCCCTGTTTTTGCTTATATTAGCAGAAAGCATGAAATTATGAAAACAGCCTTTACTCTTATTGTTTCTATTTTGCTAAGCATGAGCATGTATGCTCAGCGACCTGTGTATGCTCCTGATTTTGGCCTTACCGGTGAATATGGTGATACTATGTTCCTGTATGAGGATTTGCTGGATAACAACAAGACCGTTGTTCTGGCATTTTTTGGTGTTGGATGTGTAAGCTGTGAGAACGCTGTTCCTACGCTGGATTCTATATATACCCATTATGGTGAAAATCAGGATGATTTTTATCTGTGGGCCATTGAACCGAGTCAGGTATATGATTATGATGCTGTTAATACCTGGCTTAGCGAGCAGGAAGCATCTTACCCGGGATGGGCTACTACACAGACAGATTCTGTTGTGGAATTGTATGGTGCATATTTTACGCCACAGTACTTTGTTATCTGTCCGGATGGTTCTATGAGGGATTATTCCCTTGAACACATTCCCGGTGCCATTGAAAATTGTCTGGGGATGGTCAGTGTTGCTGATGTAGAAGAAGAAGTACCCGATGTTTATCTTGCAGGCAGAACACTGGTGGTGAAAAACACCGGTATGGAGTCATCACAGCTTGAGATTTTCGCCATCACCGGTAAGTCGGTTTCCGGGAGAACCCTGTCAGGGGATACCCGGTTTGCTTTGAATTTGCCGGAAGGCCTGTACATATACCGTCTGACCGATTCCCGGGGCAGGCAGCATACCGGCCGTTTTATGATGCCGTAATTATTTAGTCCTTATCCTGATAAAATTTCAGACGAAAGGTTTCTCCGTCAAATTCTCCGTAAGAAAAATTCTGTAACCAATCGCCCAGATTTATGAATGTGCTTTTACCGGAAAGTTCATGTTTGATGGGAATATGCCTGTGACCAAATACAAAGTAATCAAAATCATCATTTTTCAGCACATCCCGGGCGTGTTGTACCAGCCATTCTTTCTCGTAATCCGGAGTTTCAGGATACTCATGTTTGCCACGGCTGTATTTGCTCCAGCGGTGAGCAAAGCCAACAGAAAAATTCGGGTGAATTCGTTTAAATGCCCATTGCAGGAATTTGTTGGTAAATATTTTTTTCAGGGCATTGTACTTTTTGTCGTACGGCCCGAGACCATCGCCGTGGGCAATGTAAAATTGTTTCCCCTTAATTGAGGTGATGTGTACACCTTTGATGACGCTTACACCTGTTTCGCGGGGCAGGTAATCAAACACCCAGATGTCGTGATTGCCGGTAAAAAAATAGATTGGGATGCCCTGGTCTGTAAGTTTTGACAAGGTTCCCAGGAATCGTGTGAATCCGCGAGGCACCACCCGCTTGTACTCAAACCAGAAATCAAAAATATCGCCCAGCAGGTAAAACGCTTCGGCATCTTTGGATTTTTCCTCCAGCCATTGTACAAGCAACTTCTCACGCTTCAGACTGGACTCAAAATCCGGAGCACCAAGGTGCACGTCCGATACAAAATATGTTTTTTTATTGTGTGTCAATACAACAAATGTGTTTTATACCTGAAATCAAAGGGATTCAGGTTGTTCAAAGATAATCGAAATCGGATTTTATGCCAGTAATTTTCGGAATAAATTCCGTTGTTTACCCTTTTCAGGCTGGAAGAATACAAAACAGGCAGGTAAATTTCTGCAATGTCTTTAATCAGGCTGATACGTATACCGGCTTCATAGAAAGCAAACTTTTCATCATAAAAGTCACTCTCAAAGACATCCGGTAATGTTGCAACATTTACAAAAATATCTGCAAATGGCAATGGTGTGTCTGAGCTCAGGTTCAGGCTAAACAGCCAACTGTCTGATTGTACCGGTGTGTACAAAGCAAATCCGCCTTCATCCGGAACAAATTGACGGGCTGCATTGTGCTCGTAATCACTCATTTGCAATGAGCGGTTATACAAAGTGGTTTCATACAGATAGTCGCTCTGGGCATTTGTGCCGGCAAGTCTGAAATTTACGTTGTAAGGATGATTCTGAAAATCATAATAATGAAGATAGCCACCAAAAATCCTGATGTCAAGACCGGTTTTGGCTGTGTATTTGACACGGTTTTCTGATTCCAGGGACAGTTTGATGTATGCTGCACCGTGTTCCAGGCTGGCATTTGCCGATAAAAGGTATGCGGACATGCTCTTTTTTGCATGATAGCTGAGTTGCTGATAATGCAAAGGTATTCGGTTTTGACTGCTTGTTGTTATGAAATTCAGCTTAAGTCCGGATGCATTCTTTTGATTTTTGTGGGTAAAATCAAGCGCCAGACAGGCGTGTAGCTTCTGATAAGCATGGTCTTCATTCTGTGAGAATTGCTTTCCGCTGATGGTAATACCAATGCGTTTCAGATTTTCCTGTCCGTAAAGGTTTCTGTGCCAGTTGATTTTTCCTGTCCCCAGAAAACGGTTGGTTTCCAGGCCATACATCGGCAAAAGCTGATATTCAAGTTCTTTTACAGGGATGAAATTGTTGTATACCAGCAGACCGGGCATAAAACCGTCGAGTCCGTTAAAGGCCGGAACGGGCATGTAATATAGTTCCCGTTTATCAAAATCATCCACACCGCCGAAAAATTTCAGTTTCAGTGGATTTTCAGCGGGAAAAAGGCCTTGAATGTATTTGTCGTTGCTGCGGTTGAATTCCAGCATGGTAAATTCAGGATCAATACGGCAATAATCTGTGATGGATTCTGGTTTTGGAAAGGATTTTGTGCCTGAGAAACCGGCTGCTTTTATTACCGTGTCCTTTGTCCCAAAGAATACGGGAGATTCTATCTGTCCGGCGTTTGTGATGAAGATACTGTCTTTGGTGATTTTGCTGATGCGATAATCCACGGCCCTGGTACTGCCGATAATATCATCAAAAAACCAGGATAGGTCATGATTGGTGGCTGTTTCAAAATGTCTCCGCAAATCTTCAGGTCCCGGATGTTTGTTTTTCCATTTACGGAAAAAATCCTGCATGGTTTGTTCAAACCGGACTTTTCCTATCCAGGCTTCCAGGTAAAAGAACGCAGAAACGGTTTTGTTGTACACCACGGTTCCGTAGTTGACTGTATAGAAATCATCGGAATGCAAATCTGCGGGCTGGTCAATACCCAGACTGCGACTGTATTTGTAGGTTAATTCCGGAATAAGATCGTTTTCATACCAGGGCGAAATCAGAGCATCGAACATATCCGTGTCGTTGGAGTAATGATGCCGCATGTACTTTTTTTCGTAAAAAGAAGTCAGGCCTTCGTCCAGCCAGGGATACCTACGCTCATTGAAGCCCAATGATCCGTAAAACCAGTTGTGTCCCACTTCGTGCATAATGATACGCTCCAGGCTTTTCCCGCCTGTTGACATGCTGATCTGTGTTACACCGGGGTATTCCATTCCGCCGCCGGCACCTTTATGAGCCTGTACGGCAGAGAATGAAGTGTAATCTGTATTTCCGACATGTTTTGAGAAGAAATCCAGAGTTTTGCTGATTACCCGGGCGGCATCTTTCCATTTGTTTTTATGCTCAGGCAGGTAAAAAGCAAAAATATCCACGCTGTCCTGCCATGTGATATGATCTACACCCCAGCGTTTATCGGCAAACCAGGCAAAATCGTGAACGTTTTCGGCGTGGTAGTGCAGTGTTTTGGTTTTTTTCGATGATTCAGGAAAACCTTCCCGGTGGGTTTGTGCTTGCACGGATTTCAGCCATGTTTTTTCCTGAGCGTTCATCAGATCTCCGGTAGCAGCCACACGGTAGTTTTCAGGCAAGGTGATTTTAACATCAAACTCACCAAATTCCGAATAAAATTCGCCCATGTGCAGATAGGGCATTGGGTGCCACCCATTTTGGTCGTATACTGCAGGTTTGGGATACCATTGTGAAATGTAATATGCCTGTCCGTCGTGCCCAAGGCGGGAAAAAACCTCCGGGATTTTTACGTAAAAGGGTGTAGTGATAATGCTTGTGTCACCGGGGTGCAGTGGTGACTGCATGGAGATTCTGGCAATGTCAATGCTGTCTCCCATATAATATGGTGTATGATGCTCACCATTGATTTTGAAAAACAGGCTGTCAATATATCCGCGTTGTGATGGTTTTGAGAAATAAAACTCGGGGATTCCGGTTCGTGTTGATTGTCTGGCAAAGGCAGTTTTGTTGTTTCTGTATGCATTTGGCCAGAGATGAATGAAAATTTCATTCAGTGTATCCGGTGAATGATTGATGTATTCAATTCTGATATGACCTTGCAGGCTGTGTGTGCTATCGTTGAGGCTGACCTGAATCTTAGTGTTAACCTCCTGCTGAAAATAACCCGCAGACGGCTGAGCCGCTGCGGGTATATACATCAGAATAAGTAAAATAAGCAGATTAATGCCCGAATATTTCTTCAAGTTTTTCACCAAGAGCATCGTCTCTTAAGTTTGTTGCTATTATTTCCCCTTCAGGGTTTAATAAAAAACTGGCCGGAATTGATTTGACGCCATATTGCCGGGCAGCTTCACTGTTCCAGTATTTCAGGTCACTTACATGTGTCCACTGGGATAAATTGTCTTTTTCAATAGCCTCGACCCAGGTTTCACGATCTTTGTCAAGTGAGACCTGAAAGATAGTGAAATTTTCGGATTTATATTTATTGTAGGTGGAAACCAGATTGGGATTCTCTATCCGGCAGGGGCGGCACCATCCGGCCCAGAAATCAAGCAGGACATAATTGCCACGCAGGGAGTGCAGGTTTTTGGTAACGCCATCCGGATTTTCCATGGCAATGTCAGGAGCCATATCCCCAACACCATATCCGGCACCGGGTCCTTCTTGTTCTTCTGCCTGTCGTTTCATTTTCGTGATGTCCGATTTCAGACTTTTAGTGAAGGGGGATTCCGGATTGTGTTCTTCAAGTTTTGCAGAAACAAATTCAAACATGTCTTCGTCTTCGGGATAAGCAAAAACCGGATTTTGCCCCAGTTGCTGGAAAAGGGCCAAATAAATAAAAATGGATTCTTCATTGTCTCTGATCATCTCAGATAGAAATTCTTTTTCTTCTTCGATAAGCTGATTGGCTTCTTTATTCAGGCGCTCGAGTATTTCCTGCTGTTCTGCTTCAGATTTGTTCTGGGCTGCTTTGTATTCTTCACCCATGGCCTGTAGTTTATCTGCCGCATCCACCAGGTGTTGATTCATTTCCCGGGCCAATTCACTTTCTGATGATCCGCTAATCTCATAATGCCTGGATATGGGTCTTTTGTTTACAGTAAACTCTATGTTTTCGCCCGGATTTCCAACCAGGAAAACGCCATCGTTGTCAACCCTCAGCCTGTATAAATCCACTACCTTAGCATCGTGTGAAAAGCTAAAATTGCCATCACTGTCCAGTTTAACCGAATCCAGAGCCTTAAGATCACTGGGAGTTAGTTTTTCAAAATAAAGCATGTCACCATCTCCGTCAGAGATATGACCTTTAATTGTCAGTGCTTCACTGTCTTCTGTTTTTGTTTGCTTTTTTTCCTCAGCAGAGTTATTGCAGGAAGTAAAAATCCCTGCAATCATAATCAAGGGAATGATGATTTTTTTCATAGTTTTGGATAAAATTTCAGATGAACTCAAAATAACATATTTACATAACAACTAATTTACCGGAATATTGTTTAATGGTGTCAGTGAAATCAGAAAATATCAGAATAATTGAAGCCCTGAATGGCCGGCCGGTGATGATTACTGTTGGCATGTTTGATGGTGTTCACAAGGGGCACAGGTACTTTATCAGAAAAATGGTCGAGGAAGCCGGGAAAAGAAAGATGATTCCGGTACTGATCAGTATGTATCCGCACCCGAGGAAAATCATTGCAAAAAAAGATTTTAAGTGTCTGACAAGCCTGGCTGAAAAAGAATCACATATCAGGAGTCTCGGCATTGAGCATTTCATTGTCCTGCAGACTACCAGAGAACTTCTTGACAAAACTGCCAGTGAGTTTTTGACTTACCTGCTTGAGAATAAACTCAACATTAAGGCTGTGGCCATGGGTTTCAATAACCGTTTTGGTAAAATGACAAGCAATGAGATGCCTGTTGATACCATAGTTGAGAAGATGGGTATGGATTTTGTACGCATTCCGGGTTTTGGGGAAGAGGTAAGCTCAACAAGCATACGTGAGTTTCTTGTCAGGGGGGCAGTGGAATCTGCTGCGGCTTTACTTGATTATCCCTATGCCTTGTTTGGCCATGTAGTGGAAGGAAATAAGCTTGGCCGAAGCCTGGGCTTTCCCACGGCAAATATAAAGGTTGACAGTGTGGATAAACTTATTCCTGCTGTCGGTGTTTATGCTGTTACATGTACCATTAATAATATGGTGTATGCCGGGATGATGAACATAGGTTACCGACCCACTGTTGAGGAAAATGGCAGTGATATCTATCTGGAAGTACACATGCCCGGCGAAAGATTTGACATATATAACCAATACGTGAAAGTGGAATTTTTTAAAAAGATCAGGGATGAAAAGCGCTTTGATAGCCTTGAAGAGCTCAGGGCTCAACTGGCCAAAGATAAAGATTTCATAATTACATATTTTCATGCTAATTTTGTAGCTCCAAAAAAGTAATTGTTTTATGACAAAAGATTTGTTTTCGAAAAATTCTTATCAGATTAAGGATATCAGTCTGGCCAGATGGGGCAGAAAAGAAATAGAAATTGCCGAAAAGGAAATGCCCGGTCTAATGAGTTTGCGTAAAAAACACGCAGATGAAAAGCCGTTGAAAGGTGCCAGGATTACCGGTTCACTGCACATGACTGTTCAAACTGCAGTACTGATTGAAACCCTTACCGCACTTGGCGCAGATGTTCGCTGGGCAAGCTGTAATATCTTTTCCACCCAGGATCATGCAGCCGCTGCTGTAGCTGAAACAGGTGTTCCTGTATTTGCCTGGAAAGGCGAAACCCTTGAGGAATACTGGTGGTGTACGCTACAGGCTTTAACATGGCCGGATGGAAAAGGGCCGCATCTCATCGTGGATGATGGTGGCGATGCTACACTCATGGTGCACAAAGGAGCCGAGATGGAACAAAACCCAGCTCTGTACGAAAAAAGCTCTGATGTTGAGGAAGAAGAAGAGATTCGTCTGCTGCTGAAGCGGGTTTTTGAACATGATGAAAAGCACTTCCGGAAAATGGCCAAAGACATCAAAGGGGTTTCAGAAGAAACAACCACAGGTGTTCACCGCTTGTATCAAATGATGGAAGCCGGCACACTGAATTTTCCTGCCATCAATGTAAACGACTCGGTGACAAAATCAAAATTTGATAACCTCTATGGTTGCCGTGAGTCTCTTGCGGACGGTATCAAGCGTGCTACAGATGTAATGGTTGCAGGTAAAACGGTTTGTATTCTTGGTTATGGTGATGTTGGCAAAGGTTCTGCCCAGTCACTCAGAGGATTTGGTGCCCGTGTTATGGTTACAGAAATTGATCCCATTTGTGCCCTGCAGGCAGTAATGGAAGGGTTTGAAGTTACCACCATCGAGGATGCCCTGAAAGAGGCTAGCATTTTTGTCACTGCAACCGGGAACAAGGATGTTATTACTGCTGATCACATGGCCGGCATGAAAGACCAGTCCATTGTCTGTAACATTGGTCATTTTGATAATGAAATTCAGGTTGCAGCCATGGAACGCCGTAGCGATGTAACAAAAGAAAACATCAAACCTCAGGTTGACAGATACAATTTTGATGATGGTCACTCAATTTATCTGCTTGCTGAAGGCCGCCTGGTAAATCTGGGTTGCGCAACCGGTCATCCATCATTTGTGATGAGCAACTCATTCTCAAACCAGACACTTGCTCAAATGGAACTCTGGCAGAATGATCTGGAAAATGATGTATACCGCCTGCCAAAAAGGCTTGACGAAGAAGTTGCCCGCTTGCATTTACCCCAGTTGGGCGTGAAGCTTACAGAGATGACCGAAGAACAGGCAGAGTATCTGGGTGTTCCAAAAAACGGACCTTACAAATCAGATCATTATCGTTATTGATTGTGAAAAAAATAAAATCAAAAAAATGCGTTTACCTGAAAAAAGTAAACGCATTTTTTTTGGCTTATTCCCGGAGGATGTTCAGGAAATTTACAAATATGAAAATCTCAGGGCTTTTACAAAGCGGGTTTAATTGTAAACGTATAGTCTGTTGCCTTGTAAATCAGTGTTATACCATTTTAATGGATACTCTGCAGGGCCTTGTAATATGGAACCATCATAGAGAGAAAATTCAGATTCGCATACCGGACAGCTTGCGTTTCCTGTGGAATCAATTTCCACCCTTGCTCCTTCAGCATCAGGATGATAGGGGCAGGCTCTTTCAAATGCCACATATTCATCTGTATAATTACAGTGGATAATCACGCCCCGGTATCCTGCTACATTTAAATATTCTGCGTTGCCGGGTATTTTCAGACTATTGTATTGCACCGAATTTAAATCAATATAATAATTGAAAACAACCTCCGGAATATAATCATCCTGATTCTTACATTGCGACATGCTGATTAAAATCAGTGTTGGCAGAATCATATTTTTCAATATATTTGTTAAAATTCGCATATGCTCATAATCGGTTTTGTGTGAACGTAAAAATATGAAAAAAATTTTAGTGATAAGCATATTTCTGACCTGGTTTGCACCGCTGGTTACACCGGATGCTGGAATGCTTAATGCACAAAATCGATATTCGATTGAGCAAAAACACAAAAAACGCAAGCAACGTCGGACCGCTCAGGAGCGTTACGAAGACAGGCAAGTGAAAAAAGCTGAGCGAAAACAGGAGAAACTTGCCAGACAACGTGAGCGAGAACATCGTCGTGCTTTGAAAAAATACAGAAAAAAGGTTTCCGGTGGTAGTACAGATATGGTAAACGGAAAAAAAGTACATCGCCGGATGAAAAAGTCTGAAAGGGAAGCTATGAAAAACAGCAGCAGAAAGAAAGCCTTTTGGAAGAGATGGTTTACTAAAAAAAATAAGCCTTAGATTATGGAACTTGGAGACATTATTAATTTTTTACTCGTCATTGCTTTTGTGGTTGTCGCACCTCTTGTTAGTGCATTGTCCAAAAAGAACAAACAAAAGCAGAATGCCACGCTGCCCAGCGAAAACGCACGGGCCATATTTGATGAGGAGGGTCTTGAAGATGCAAGGGACCCCGGAAATTTGCAGCAATCATATGAGGAGAGAAGAAAAAATGAAGAAAGCGGGAATGTATACCCAACGGTTGACAATGAAATTGAAGAAAAATCTGACAACTGGCTGCAAAAATCGCCAAAATCGCCGGATATCAATAATGACACCAGACAAGGCTATAAGCAGGTGATACCAGGCAAAAGAGCTCATAAGAGCAAGGCGGAGGCGGCAATGCTTGCCAAAAGCTTTGATATCAAAAAAGCGGTGATTTATTCAGAAATTATCAACACAAAATATTTTTAAATGGGTTTTTTTGATTTATTTTTTGTTCGGACAGTTTTGTAAGTTATATTTACGCTTTCTTTAACATGGGTTAAGTATAAGTTAATATAAAGATAAAGTTATGCTACGGAGATTAATTTTTGGTTTTGCGGCACTTATGATAAGCGTAAGTGCATTCGCTCAGTCCGGTACATTACAAGGAAAGGTGCTGGAGGAAGAAACTGGCGAGCCTATCCCTTTCGCCAACGTGAGTATTGAAGAGAACGGTAATACCGTTGCCGGTGGAATGACAGATTTTGATGGAAAATATCAGATCAAACCAATTCCGGCAGGGAGGTATGACGTTAAGGCTTCTTATGTTGGTTATGCAACATTGCAATATACTAATGTTCAGATACCTGCAGGGAAAATAACCTTTCAGGATTTTGAACTTAAAGCTTCCGCTGAGGTACTGGATGAAGTTGAAGTAAAAGAATATAAAGTGCCTCTGATTTCAAAAGACCAGACAGAATCGGGCGGTACCGTTTCCTCTGATGATATTGCCAAAATGCCTGGCCGGTCTGCGGATGCTGTCGCTACAACAGTTGGTGGTGTCTATTCAGAAGACGGAGAAGTTGGAAGTATCCGTGGCGCCCGTTCCGAAGCAACTGTTTATTATGTGGATGGTGTGAAAATCAGGGGCTCCAGCTCAGTACCTAAATCCGCTGTTGAACAGATATCCGTTGTAACCGGTGGTGTGGCTGCCAAGTACGGTGATGCCACAGGTGGTATTATCTCTGTAACAACCAAAGGACCAACCAGTAAATACTTCGGTGGTGTAGAAGCTGTGACTTCTCAGTTTCTTGATCCGTACGGATACAACCTGGGTGGACTTATGTTGTCCGGGCCCATCTGGTCCAAAGAAGTCCCCGGCTCAGATCGCAAACAGACAGTTGCCGGTTTCCTTTTCTCATCCGAAGTAGAGTATACACAGGATGGAAGCCCTTCAGCTATCGGCGTATGGCGTGCCAAAGATGATGTCCGCGACTCAATCGCTCAAAACCCCCTCAGAGTGAGACCAACAAATAGCGGAATTCCCGTGATTTATCAGAATGCAGAATTCCTGACAGAGGATGCATTTAAAAACGTTGATACAAGACCCAATGCTGAAAGATTGCAGGTTAACCTTTCAGGTAAGGTTGATTTCCAACCCATTAAAAACCTCAATTTTACACTTGGTGGTAATATGGATTACCGAAACCAGCGTATTTATAGTTATGCAAACTCACTTTTTAATTCCGACAACAACGGTCAGCAGATATACAGTAACTACAGGCTGTATGCAAGGGTGACACAAAAATTTAAAGCTCCCGACCGGGAAGAAGACGAAGAGAGTGATGACAGGCTGATAAAAAATGCCTATTATTCAATTCAGGCGGATTATGCCAACGTATCAAGTCTTACTCAGGATATGACTCATAAAGATAATTTCTTTGATTATGGTTACATTGGGAAATATAATACAGATGTAAGCAAATTCTACGAATGGGGAGAAGATACAGTAAGTAATCTTGAAGGCTGGGTACATGAAACTTTCTACTATGGAATAGACGATTTTGAAAGTGGAAATAAGAACCCAGAGCTGGCAACCTATTCCGAGCAGTTTTTTGATTATTTCGGAGATATGGGTCCGCTCACCAGAAACAATGTCATCCAGGGTGGTGGCTTGTTGAATGGTAATGGTCCTTCATCAGTTTACGGCTTGTACTCCAGCCCCGGCATGCCCTATAATTCCTATACCAAAAGGGATAACAATCAGATCCGTATCGCTGCTAATGGTGTGGCTGATGCTGGAGATCATGAAATTTCACTGGGCTTCGAGTTTGAACAGCGTGATGATAATTATTACGGATTGTCTCCTTTTGGCTTATGGGGCCTGGCTGAAGACCTTATGAACAGCCATATTATGGAGCGTGACCTTAACAATCCTGATCCTGTATATGATGCAAATGGTGTTTTCCAGGACACAATCAACTATCCACGACTTTTTAATGAATCTCAACAGGCTTTATTTGATATCAAATTCAGAGAACATCTTGGAATTCCGACAAACAGCCTCGATTGGGTAGATGTTGATTCCTATGATCCCAGTGAGTTTGACATTTCTTATTTCTCCGCCAGTGAATTGCTGAATCAGGGTAACTCATATGTTACTTATTACGGCTTTGATCATACAGGAGAAAAACTTGATTATGATCCCAGTTTAGATGATTTCTTTACAGCCACAGATGATTACGGAAACCTGACAAGACCTGTCGGATCATTCAGACCCAATTATGTGGCAGGGTATATTCAGGATAAATTTTCTTTTAAAGACCTTATTTTTAACGTGGGTGTACGTGTTGACAGATATGATGCAAATCAGCGTGTGCTGAAAGACCAGTATTTGTTTACCGATGCATACAGTGTTGGAGAAATTACAGGAGAAGTTGATCCGGCCAATGTTCTTGAAGAATCATCTGTCCCCGGAAATGTTGCTGATGATGCAATTGTTTACGTTGACGACGTATCAAACCCCTCAAGAATCAATGGTTTCCGTAATGGTGACCGTTGGTATTTAGCGGATGGAACCGAAACACAAAACCCTGAGGATATCAGTGGATCAACCGGTATCTCTCCTTATGTTGTCAGTGATGATGAACTGAACACAAATGCTTTTGAAGATTATACACCACAAATAACTGTGATGCCACGTGTGGCATTTTCTTTCCCGATTTCTGACGAAGCATTGTTTTTCGCTCATTATGACATCCTGTCAAAAAGACCTACGTATAATGCAAGATTGAATCCGATTCAGTATCTGTATATTCGCCAGGTAAGAAGCGATCCGATCAGCAATCCAAATCAGACCACAGAGAAAACCATCGATTATGAATTGGGATATCAGCAAAAACTTGGAAACTCCTCTTCACTTAAGCTCTCGGCCTTCTATCGCGAAATGCGTGATATGCAGCAGGCCATTGCCGTCCTTGGTGCTTATCCCAGTGATTACTACACCTATGGCAATATCGATTTTGGTACAGTAAAAGGATTTACCGGTACATATGATCTCAGAAGAACAGGCAATGTATCCATGCGTGCATCATACACACTTCAATTTGCTAATGGTACAGGGTCTTCCTTTGAGTCTGGTGTTAATATTATTAAATCAGATCAGCCAAATCTGAGAACTACCATTCCTTTGAATTTCGACCAGCGTCATAATTTTGTGCTAACACTTGATTATCGATTTGGTGGTAAAGCCAAGGGTACTCCATACGACGGACCCAAATGGTTTGGGACAAATTTCCTCGCCAATACCGGTATCAATTTTACAGTTAATTCCGGTTCAGGTTCTCCTTATTCCCGCGAAACCAGACCAAGAAACGGTGTTCTTGTCGGGTCTCTCAACGGTTCACGTAAACCCTGGCGTACAACAATAAATATGCGTCTGGACAGGGATGTACAATTGACATTGAAAGAAGAAGATGAAGAGGCAGGTTCAAAAGCCAAATACGCTTTTCTGAATGTTTATTTGGAAATTTCTAACTTGCTGGATGCCAAAAACGTACTGGATGTTTATCCGTACACAGGTAACCCGGATGATGATGGATATCTGAGCCATTCCGATTACCAGGATGCCATTTCTACCCAAAACAGTGAGGAATCCTACAGAAATTATTATTCCATGTATATTAACAGCCCATACAATTACAGTTTACCGCGTACAATTCGTCTGGGTGTACAGTTGAATTTTTAATGAGTATTAAGTAAGAACATTATAAAGCAATCATAAGATGAAAAGCCTTAAATTATTAATTGGAGTCAGTATTTTGAGTTTTCTAGCCTTGCAGGGGTTTGCTGATGTAAACCCTGCCGACTCGGCCAGGGAAAATACTAAGGCTGCCAGAGCTGCTGGTTGTGAGCCTGCAAAGACATCAACAGAATTGTATGTAAACAATATCCGGACATTGATTCACACAGGTGGTGATATGTGGTGGGACCTACAAGGTGACCCACGCTATGAAGTACCTGCCACTGAATCAGGAAACGGCCCAAATGCTCTTTTTGCCGGTTCTATCTGGGTTGGTGGCCTTGATGCCAACGGACAATTGAAATTGGCCGCAATGAGATTTCGCCAGGTTGGTAATGACTACTGGCCAGGACCACTAATCACGAGTGGCTCTGAAATCGCCAGTGTTACACCTGATATTTGCCGTGAGTATGATGAACATTTTGCCATGGGTAAAAGTATGGTCGATGAATTCAGAGCATGGTACGCCTGCGACCAGGATCCTGATTGTAATGTGGGAGAAGAATTTCCCGGTTATGTCATTCCTGAAGAAATCATGGACTGGCCTGCGCATGGCCCGGAAGGTGGATATTCATATTATCTCGCCCCTTTCTGGGATCATAACGGTGATGGATTTTATAATCCCTACGACGGCGATTTTCCGTATTATGAATATCCCGACCAGGGAATTACTGATGACCCCGATTGTATCCGTCCGCGCGACAGAGAACCAAAAATATTTGGTGATTCTACACTATGGTGGGTGTATAATGATAAAGGGAATATCCATACAGAAACCGGTGGAGATGCCATTGGTATGGAATTTAAAGCTCAGGCATTTGCTTTCTCAACAAACGATGAACTGAACGACATGACATTTTATAATTACAATATCATTAACCGTTCAACATACACCCTTTACGAAACTTTCTTTGGCGTCTGGACAGATGCTGACCTTGGGAATCCGTATGATGACTTTACCGGTTGTGATGTGCAGCGTGGTTTGGGATACATGTATAATGGTGATTCATTTGATGAAGACAATGAGGGAAATCCCGGATATGGTGATCAACCACCAGCCATTGGTATTGACTTCTTTGAAGGACCATATCAGGATCCTGACGGACTTGATAATTCAACAAGCTATGATACTGTAAACGGTCGCCCTGAACTCAATTGTAACCGGGGAGATATTCTAAATGGTAACATCAACGGTCTTAACTTTGAAGATGGAACTGTAGATAATGAACGGTGGGGAATGAGAAGATTCCTGTATTTCAATAATACCACCGGTGGTAATCCTGCAACTACGGATCCAGAGGAAGCAATTGACTATTATAATTACCTTACCGGATACTGGAAAGATGGTTCCGCTTTGTCATATGGCGGTACCGGACACTCCAGCGGTGGTGCTACTGATGTGGAAACTGATTTCATGTTCCCGGGCGAACCTACTACTGACCCATGTGGTTGGGGACAAGGTGGCAACCCTATGGACGACTGGTCTGAAGAAACTGAAGATAATCCCCCGGATGACAGACGCTTTGTACAGTCTGCCGGGCCTTTTACCCTGACACCCGGGGCTGTCAATGATATTACGCTTGGAGCTGTGTATGCCCGCGCTACATCGGGTGGCCCCTGGGCTTCTGTTGAAGCTGTAAGAAGAGCTGACGATAAAGCACAGGTTCTCTTTGAGGATTGTTTCCGTGTTCTTAACGGACCGGATGCACCGGAAGTAAATATTGTTGAGATGGACAAACAGCTGATCTTCCATTTATATAATAAAGAGACTTCCAATAACTATCTCGAACAATATGAAGAGAAGGATTCAAGAATTGTCTGTACCGGTGAACTTGACCCCTGCGACGAATACTATAAATTTCAGGGATATCAGGTATTCCAGTTGGTAGACGAATCTGCCGGCATTACTGATAGAGACAACGATGATAAAGTACGTGAAGTTTTTCAGTGTGATATCAAGGATGATGTCAAGCAAATCGTTAATTATGAATGGTCTGACGAGCTTGGAGCCAATGAACCTGTGGAATATGTAAATGGAGATGATGATGGAATTACGCACAGTTTTGTTATTACTGAAGACAGATTTGCTTCTGGTGATAAGAGATTGGTGAATCATAAATCATATTATTATACTGCCATCGCATATGGCTACAATGAAACTGAAGCTTATGATCAGCAAATTGAGGAAACCTTTAACGGATTAAAAGAACCTTATCTTGCCGGTCGTAATAACATCCAGAAGTACCGTGCTATGCCGCATATCGAAGATCCGGCAGACGATGGTACGCAGATGCAGTCAGAATATGGTTACGGACCGGAAATTACACAGATTGAAGGTATCGGCAATGGTAACAACGTACTTGATCTTAAAGAAGAAAGCATAGAAACCATACTGAGTGGAGAACCATGGAAAGACCACACTCCGGTATATGAAAATGGCAGAGGCCCCATCAATGTAAAAGTCATTGATCCGCTTAATGTTGCAGATGGAATCTATACCTTAAAAATGGTAAATGCATCTTCTACATACTTTGGTCAACTGGAAGAAGGTGCTGAATGGATTCTGGTAAACGAGCATACACAGGATACCATTTATTCAGACTATCCTCTTTCTTATAACGAAGAAGAACAATTGCTGCTTGATCTTGGTCTGGCTGTTCAGATGGCTCAGGTTAAACCTGCTGCTTATAAAAACCAAAATGACCGAAACAATGGTTTCCTTGAGGCCAGCCTGGAATTTGAAGATCCTACAAAACCCTGGCTTTCTTTCCTTCCTGATGGAGATAACCAGGATGCACAAAACTGGATCAGATCCGGAACATACCAGGACGGAGCACTTGATAATCCCGACAGAAATTATGATGACTATATCGGATTTGATGATAACCAGGATTTTGAAAAAGTACTGAATGGTACATGGGCACCAGCATTTCTTGCCTCTACATTTAAGTACGGCCCGGTATATAGCAGATCACAAATGGACATTGATAAATTTGCCCCCATTTCCAGTGTAGATGTCGTTATTACAAGCGACAAGTCTAAATGGACACGCTGTATTGTACTTGAAATGGCTGAAAATGAGTGGACCACCAATGAATACGGACATGAGGTAGAAGTTTCCCCGAAAGAGAATCACCTTTCTGAAGGTGGTGCACTGAGGTTTGATCTTCGTCAGGCTCCTTCCGTTGATAAGGAAGGAAATCCCGATAATTCTGGCACACATGGTATGAGCTGGTTCCCGGGTTATGCCATCGATGTGAGAACCGGTGAAAGACTCAATATGGCTTTTGGTGAAGATTCCTGGCTTGCCGGAGAAAATGGCAATGACATGATGTGGAATCCCTCAGAAAATCTGTACAACCTGAATGGACCATTGTTTGGAGGAAAACATTATATCTATGTGTTTGGTCATACCAATTATGTGCTCAATCCGGAAATCAATACTCCTGCTTATGATGAAGGAGAGTACATGTACAACAAGATGATCGAATATGAAGAGTCAGGTAGCGTTACTGCAAAACGGTATGCCCTCTCAGGTATGATGTGGACATCTATCCCATTGTTGAATGAGGGATATGATTTACTTGAAACTGATGTGAAAATCCGTTTACGCGTTGGTACGCCTTACTATCAGGGTATTGGCGAGTTTGAAAAAGAAAATCCCGTCAATGATAACTTTGGAATGTACAGTTTCTCCACTGGTGACATTAAAACACTCACGGATGAGAACGAAGTTGCCGAATCCGCACTTGACCTGATACGCGTTGTACCGAATCCATACTATGGGCATTCATATTATGAAACCACACAGCTGGACAACAGGGTGCGTATTACAAATCTTCCGAGAGAGTGTAATATCACAATTTACAACACAAGCGGACGAAAAATCAGAAGATTTGAAAAAGACAATGAATCATCATACATAGACTGGGATCTGAAAAACAGTTACAACATTGCTATCGCCAGTGGTATGTATATCATTCATATTGACGCACCAGGTATTGGTGAAAAAGTTGTCAAATGGTTCGGATCACTCAGACCAATTGACTTGCAGAACTTTTAGAAATGATAAAAAAATATATTTTGATAACATTTTAAGAATAATGTCATGAAAAATAAAATTCAAAAGCTGCTGATAATCGTTTTGACCGGTGTGCTCGTTGCTCCTGCTGCTTTTGCAGGTAACGAACAAAGAGCCGGTAGTGCAGGGGCCTCACAACTATTAATAAATCCCTGGGCGCGAACCTCAGGCTGGGGCAGTGCTAATGTCGGAAGTGTAGAAGGCCTTGAAGGCTTGTATCAAAATGTTGCCGGTACTGCATTTACCAGAAAAACTGAACTCATTTTTGCCAATTCACAATATCTGGTTGGCTCTGGTGTAAATCTGAATAACTTTGGCTTTAGTCAGAAAGTCGGTGAAGTAGGCGTTGTTAGTGTCGGTGTAATGACTATGGACTTCGGAGATATCGATATCGTCACTGAAGATCTTCCTGAAGGTGGTTTGGGTACATACAATGTTAGCTATACAACCATTCAGGCAGGATATGCCCAGGAGTTTTCCAACAGTATATATGGTGGCGCCAGCGTTAAAATTATTAACGAAGGCCTGCCAAATGCCACTGCCAGTGGATTTGCTCTTGATGCAGGTATTCAGTATATTACCGGACTCGGAAAAGATAAACTCGGAAACAGAAAAAGAGATAACCTGAGATTCGGTATCGCAATGAAAAATGTGGGTACTACAATGAAATATACCGGGGACGGTATGTCATTTATTGGTATTTCTCAGTTCGGAACATCCATGACCGTAGAGCACAGATCTGCTGAGTTTGAATTGCCTTCACTGATTAAAATCGGTGCCTCCTACTACATTGATCTTGATGCGAAAAAGAAAGAAGGACAGGACGGTGACGAATTGATCACAAATCATCAGCTTGTGGTTGCCGCCAACTTTACTTCCAATTCTTTTACCAAAGACCAGTACCATTTTGGATTGGAATATGGATTTAAAGATATTTTCTACCTGCGTGGTGGATATATTTATGAAGATGGTATTCTCGACTTTCAGGACAGAACCACCGTTTTTACCGGCCCATCAGCAGGTGTGTCTGTACACATCCCAATGAATGAAAACGGAAGTGTTATCGCTATTGATTATAGCTACAGGGATACAAATCCTTTTGCCGGCGTGCATACCATTGGAGCACGTGTGAGCCTTTAAGTAAAAATGTTATCAAAAAAATATGAGCCGCTGCCTTTGGTATCGGCTTTTTTTGTATATTTAGGGGAAAATGCAAATTCACATGCAACGGAAATGCCTTGTATGCCGTTAATTGATAAAACCAAACATCATGAAAATTCAATTTATTGCTTCGATTTTTTTATGTTTGTTGTTACAACACAGCATTGCGCAGGATACCCTTCCCGTGGCCGATTGCGACCCACCCTTGTCAAGCACATACCTGGATATTAATAACGTTCGGGCTATGATTCATTCCGGTGGTGATATGTGGTGGGATTTGCAGGGCGATCCTGAATATGAAATCCCCAAAGGCTCCGGTAAACACAGCAGTTTCGCCGGTAGTTTTTTGATTGGTGCAAAGGATCAGAACAACCATATCCACGTGATGGCACAACGATTCCGTCAGAATGGTGTATCTGCTTATCCCGGGCCTGTTATTTCAGACGGTACTGATGCAGGGACTACGCGTGCTAATGTGTGTCGGGAATACGATAAACTTTATAAAATAAATAAATCACAGGTAAAAAAATTCAGAGACTGGTATGCCTGCAGCCAGAATCCCGATTGCAACACCGAAGAAAACTTTCCGGGCTATACGATTCCAGATATCATACTAAACTGGCCTGCACACGGCCCGCAGGGTGGATACGCCTATTATCTGGCTCCGTTTTGGGATGCCAACAATGACGGCGAATACAATCCTTACGATGGAGATTTTCCGTATTTTGAATTTCCTGAGGACAGCATTACCGATAATTACAATTGCATCGATTCCCGGGATAACGATCCAAAACTTCATGGCGATCAGGCCATCTGGTATGTTTACAATGATGTGGGCAACGGAAACCCGGATTACGATGGCCCACACAATCCGCTGGGAGTAGAAGTCCGGGCTCAGGCGTATGCCTTCCAGACAAATGATGTGCTCAACAATCAGACGTTTTACCGCTACGATGTCATAAACCGGTCCACCAATCAATATCATGATATGTATTTTGGTTTCTGGACAGATGCTGATGTCGGTGGTTATATGGATGATTACCTCGGTTGTGATGTGTCCAGAGGTCTCGGCTACATTTACAATGGTGATGATTATGACGATGATTATGCAGGTAACCCCGGTTACGGCGAAAACCCGCCCGCGTTTGGTGTAGATTTTATTGGCGGGCCTTTTCAGGATGATGATGGACAGGATAATGGCAGCAACTGGGTGCTTGTGGATGGCACATCTCAGTTGGATTGCAATGCTGCGGATGTGATGAACGGTAACATCAATGGGCAAAATTTTGAAGATGGTGTTGTGGATAATGAACGTTGGGGAATGACTGGTTTTATGCAATATTATGGCACAAGCGGATGTTGTCCCTGGTTGACAAATCCCTCAACAGCGGAGGAGTACTATTATTATCTGACAAACAGATGGAAGGATGGTACGCATCTTGTTTATGGAGGAAATGGATATCCTTCATCTCCTGACGGAAATATAGATGCATCTTTCTTGTATCCCGGTAGTCCTACCACTGATCCTTGTGGCTACGGAGTAAATGAAGCAGATGTGCCTGGCTGGTCTGAAGAAACAGAAGGGAATCCTCCGGATGACAGGAAGTTTTATACATACACTGGTCCGGTTTCCATGCAACCGGGTGAAGTGAATAACATCAGCATGGCTGCACTTTGGGCCAGATCATATAGCGAATCTGCCTTTGCAAGTGTGGAAGCGCTTCAGCAGGTGAGTGATGCCGTACAGGAAAAATTTGACCGATGTTTTCGTGAGCTGGAAGGCCCGGATGATCCTGAACTTGAGATTGTGGAGCTTAACGGTAAACTGGTATTCCACATCATGAACGATCAGAGTTCCAACAATTATCTCGAAAGCTATAAGCAAAAAGATGAGGACATGCAGGCTGACGGCTGCAACCCTTATTATAAATTTCAGGGATATCAGGTGTTTCAACTCAAAGATGCTGATGTGGATTTTGAATCAGATCGCTACGATACCACCAAAGTGCGGGAAATATTCCAGTGTGATATCCGTGATAAGACCGAAGATCTGGTAAATTATCTGCTCGACCCTGACAATGCCGAATTGTACAGCCGTACTGAAGTAAGGGCTTCCAATAATGGCATTGTCCACAGCTTTGAACTTACCACGGATGCATTTCCCTGGGGAGATTCAGATGCTCTGGTGAATCATAAAGCCATGTATTTTGTTGCGAAAGCCTATGCAGCATGTGATGATTGCGTGTATGATCCGGATAATCCGGAAAGCAGTGCTTACCAAAAGGAACCTTACATCAGCGGAAGATCACAAAACAGAATGTATACAGCCACAGCGCATAAAACAGAACCTGAAGCCGGTGGAACAGCAATGAATTCAGATTACGGCAGCGGCGTAAAGATTACCCAGATTGCCGGTTTCGGGAATGGCAATAATGTGCCGGAGCTGAGCCGGGAAAGCCTGGACACCATCATGTCGGCTTACCCGTGGTGCGACAGTACGCCTGACTATAGAAATGGTGCGGGTCCTGTCAATATATGCATTGTGGATCCCCTAAGTGTAAAGCAGGATGATTACAGCCTGTACATCACACAGGCAGATGAAACCTACTATAGTCTGCTGGAAACAGGCTTCGACTGGGTTTTGATCAACAGTGCCGGTGATTCCATCTGGTCTGAGCAAAGCATAACGATGAACAATTTCGAACAAATCATTCCCGATGCCGGAATAAGCATTGCCATGAAGCAGGTTGGGGCTGCAGCATATAAGAATGAAAATTATTACCAAAACGGCTTTCTTGATGCAAGCATTGAATACAACGGTGAGTCCTGGCTGTCGTTTCTGCCGGATACGGATCGTCTGGATTATTACAACTGGATACGCAGTGGTACTTATCAAAACAATGAGCTTGAGAATCCGAATACCAACTACGATGATTTCATTGGCAAAGATGATAACCAGGATTTTGAACAGGTACTCGGTGGTACATGGGCACCGGCTTATCTTGCATCTACTTTTAAATATGGCCCTGTGTATGACAGAACTCAGATGAGCCCGGATAAATTCTCCACCCTCTCCAGTGTGGATGTGGTGATCACTCCCGATAAATCAAAATGGAGCCGTTGTGCGGTGCTTGAAATGAATGAAAACAACTGGACTCTGGATGAAAACGGCTATGAGACAGAGGTCACACCACTGACAAACGATGACAGCGAAGGCAATGCCCTGCGATTTGATCTGCGTACGGCTGCCTCAGTGGACAAAGATGGCAATCCGGATGGCTCCGGTACGCATGGCATGGGCTGGTTTCCCGGCTATGCCATTGATGTGCGCACAGGTGAACGACTGAACATCATCTTTGGTGAAGACAGCGGCCTGCCGGCTCACAACGGAAACGACATGCTGTGGAATCCCACATCAGGCGTGGAGGAAGATGGTGAGATTATTTTCGGTGGCAAACACTACATCTGGGTGATGGGACATACCAACTATGTTCTGTATCCGGAAATGTCTGCTCCTGCTTATGACAGTTGTCAGTTTATTTACGATAAAATGATTGAATATGAGAATACGGATGAAGACGATATGAAAAGGCACGCCCTTACCGGCATGATGTGGACAGCCATACCCTATCTGCAGGAGGGTGGGGAGCTGCTTTCCTCTGACATTCGGATCCGTCTGAGAACCGGAAGCCCGTATTTTCGTGGTGTAGGAGAGTTTGCTGATCCGGATTCGGTGAACAACAATTATCCGGCGTATCGTTTCAGCACGGAAGGCCTGGTGCCGGAGTTTGATCAGCCGGAAGTAGCAGAATCAGCCCTGGATCTGATCCGGGTAGTTCCCAATCCGTACTACGGCCATTCCTATTACGAAAGCAGCGATACACGCCGCGTAAAAATTACCAACCTGCCGGAAAGTTGCACGGTGAGCATATTTGATGTATCGGGTCATCTGGTACGCCGTTTTGATAAAACCGGTGGTAATCCCTGGCTTGAATGGGACCTTACCGATCGCTACGGCAAACCCATAAGCAGTGGTATGTACATTGTGCATATCAATGCTCCCGGCATTGGCGAGAAAGTAGTTAAGTGGTTTGGTGCACTGAGCGAGCGGTAAATCGGAAAAATTTGTGATCCGATAAGATGAAAATATATGAGTGATTGCCTTTGGTAGCGTATATTTTTGTATATTTACAGGAAAGCACTGACAATCATGCAACGTTCATGCACTGTGTGCCGTTAATACTGTAAAACCAAACCTCATGAAAACTCAGTTTACTTGTCTGATATTATTATGGATTTCAATATCCGTCGCTGTTGCACAGGATAGTATCCCTGTTGCTGAATGTGAAGTGCCGAAGGGTTATGCCGAGTTGGATGTCAACAATGTAAGAGCAAGAATTTTGGCCGGTTCCGATATGTGGTGGGATCTCGAAGGTACACCAAAATATGAAATCCCTGCAGGATCAGGTAAGAATTGTGGATTTGTGGGTGATTTCTGGCTTGGTGGTAAAGATGCCAATGATCAGATTTATGTGATGGCCCAATTGTACCGTCAGTCCAGAGTGGCGTCATATCCCGGCCCTTTGAAAGCAACCGGAGCGCAGAGTGGAGCTACAAGCGCAGAGGTGTGCCGTGAATACGATCATATATATAAAATCAACAAGTCCCGGGTAGAAGAGTTCAGAAATTGGTATGCATGCAGCCAGAATCCAGATTGCAACACAGAAGAAAACTTTCCGGGCTATACGATTCCCGATATCATACTAAATTGGCCGGCCCACGGCCCGCAGGGTGGTTATGCCTATTACCTGGCTCCGTTTTGGGATGCCAACAACGATGGAGAATACAACCCATATGACGGTGATTTTCCGTATTTTGAATTTCCTGAGGACAGCGTTACCGATAATTTCGATTGCATTGATACAAAAACCAAAGATCCTAAATTGTATGGGGATCAGTGCTTATGGAATGTTTTTAATGATGCAGGAAATTATACAGGCTCACCAAGCATGGGAATGGAAATTCACAAACAGGCCTTTGCTTTTGAATCCGAAGGCTTGCTGAACAACCAAACATTTTATCATTACCGTGTCATAAATCGTTCAACCAATACCTATGATGAATTCTGGTTTTCTATGTTTATCGATTCAGATTTAGGCGATTATCAGGATGATTATATTGGCTGTGATGTCAGCAGAGGTCTGGGGTATACATACAATGGTGATAATTACGACGAATCAAATGAATACTCGACAGGCTATGGTCAAAATCCACCTGCTTTTGGTGTTGATATACTGGCTGGTCCGTATCAGGATTCTGACGGGCAGGACAATGAAAGCAATTGGGTGGAAAGCAATGGTACAATGGAACTTGATTGTGGAGTTGCTGACTTTATGAATGGCAATATCAATGGCCGGAATTTTGGCGATGGTATTGTCGATAACGAACGCTGGGGTATGACCAGTTTTACTGAGGAGAGAAATATACCAGGGCCATTGAGTGGTCCTTATACCACGAGCGAATTCTATCGGATGATGACAGGAAAATGGCCAAGATGGTGGGATGTTTATTATGGTGGTAATGGATTTCCAGGCGGCGATTCTGATGTTGTCACGGTATTTATGTATCCCGGCGACCCAACAACTGATCCCTGCGGATGGGGGCAGGACGGACAGGTTATGGATGGCTGGAGCGAACTTTCTGAAAGCAATACACCCGGAGACAGACGAAATATCTTAAGTTCCGGCCCCGTGACAATGGCTCCGGGCGCAGTTAACGATATAACTTATGCAGCTTTGTATGCCAGAGATATCAATGCGAATGCCTGGGAAAATGTTGAAGCCCTCCAACGGGTGAGTGATGCTGTTCAGTCTGAATTTGATCGCTGTTTTCGCAGTTTGAATGGTATTGATCCGCCGCAGCTTGATATCATCGAACTTGACAGTAAACTCGTCTTCCATATTCAGAATCCGCCAACTTCCAACAATTACCTTGAATCCTATACGGAAAAAGATCATCTGCTACAGTGCGAGGATTGTGACGCCTGGTACCGTTTTCAGGGATACCAGGTTTACCAGCTGAAAGATGAAAATGTGAACTTCCAGGAAGATCGTTACGATACCACCAGAGTAAAATGCGTATTCCAGTGTGATATCCGCGATGATGTGAAAAATCTTGTTAATTATTATTACAACCCGGAAACCGGATCTCTTACGGACAGACTTGAAGTGCGCGCCGATAATAAAGGTATTTCTCATAGTTTTGAGCTTACCACAGATGCATTTCCCTGGGGGGATTCAGATGCTCTGGTGAATCATAAAACCATGTATTTTGTGGCTGTGGCTTATGCTACCAATACGGATTGCCTGTATTCCCCTTTTGATGAAGATAGCTTTCATTGTCAGAGGCAACCCTATCAGGGTTCCGTATACGATGTTAACGTTTACCAGGCTACTGCCCATAAACCTGAACCTGTTTCCCATGGCACATCATTGCATTCAGACTATGGTGCCGGCCTTGAAATATCTCAGATTGCAGGTTTTGGAAATGGCAATAACATCATTGAACTTTCCGGCGAAAGTCTGGATACAATAATGGCCGCATACCCGTGGAAGGATGATACACCTGATTATGAACCCGGATACACACCGGTGGATATTAAAGTTATGGACCCCTTATCGCTCGTTGCCGATAGGTACAAATTGTTTTTCAGAGATACAGCGAGCCAGTATTTTGGGAAAATATATGAGGGCTGTGATTGGGTGCTGGTGAACAGTGAGGGCGATTCCATCTGGTCTGATAAAGGCATATCCTACAATCAGAATGAGCAGCTTATCCCGGAATTGGGTTTGTCAGTTTCCATTGAACAGGTTGAACCTGCCGCTTTTAAAAACTGGAACCAGTATCAAAACGGCTTTCTGGAAGCTGATATCACAAGCGAAAATCAAAATTCATGGTTGACATTTCTGCCCGATGGGGATAATGACGATTATTATAACTGGATTCGGTCAGGAGAGTATAGTGATCATGCGCTGCAGGATCCGAACACAAATTATGATGACGTTTGGGGTGCTGATCCTGATGAGTTTTATGAGAGTATCCTTGGTGGAACCTGGGCTCCCGCTTACCTGACCTCAGATTTTAAATATGGCCCTGTGTATGACAGAACTCAGATGAGCCCGGATAAATTCTCCACCCTCTCCAGTGTGGATGTGGTGATCACTCCCGATAAATCAAAATGGAGCCGTTGTGCGGTGCTTGAAATGAATGAAAACAACTGGACTCTGGATGAAAACGGCTATGAGACAGAGGTCACACCACTGACAAACGATGACAGCGAAGGCAATGCCCTGCGATTTGATCTGCGTACGGCTGCCTCAGTGGACAAAGATGGCAATCCGGATGGCTCCGGTACGCATGGCATGGGCTGGTTTCCCGGCTATGCCATTGATGTGCGCACAGGTGAACGACTGAACATCATCTTTGGTGAAGACAGCGGCCTGCCGGCTCACAACGGAAACGACATGCTGTGGAATCCCACATCAGGCGTGGAGGAAGATGGTGAGATTATTTTCGGTGGCAAACACTACATCTGGGTGATGGGACATACCAACTATGTTCTGTATCCGGAAATGTCTGCTCCTGCTTATGACAGTTGTCAGTTTATTTACGATAAAATGATTGAATATGAGAATACGGATGAAGACGATATGAAAAGGCACGCCCTTACCGGCATGATGTGGACAGCCATACCCTATCTGCAGGAGGGTGGGGAGCTGCTTTCCTCTGACATTCGGATCCGTCTGAGAACCGGAAGCCCGTATTTTCGTGGTGTAGGAGAGTTTGCTGATCCGGATTCGGTGAACAACAATTATCCGGCGTATCGTTTCAGCACGGAAGGCCTGGTGCCGGAGTTTGATCAGCCGGAAGTAGCAGAATCAGCCCTGGATCTGATCCGGGTAGTTCCCAATCCGTACTACGGCCATTCCTATTACGAAAGCAGCGATACACGCCGCGTAAAAATTACCAACCTGCCGGAAAGTTGCACGGTGAGCATATTTGATGTATCGGGTCATCTGGTACGCCGTTTTGATAAAACCGGTGGTAATCCCTGGCTTGAATGGGACCTTACCGATCGCTACGGCAAACCCATAAGCAGTGGTATGTACATTGTGCATATCAATGCTCCCGGCATTGGCGAGAAAGTAGTTAAGTGGTTTGGTGCACTGAGCGAACAGTGAAAACCTGAAATTTTGATGCGAATTGCCATCTCTTGCCGCGCTTTTACTGGTGTATTAGTGTAGAAATTCTTGCCATAAAATTTGTAATATACAGATCTATAAGTTGTTATGATAAAAGGTGAAATTAAAATTATTTTGTTGTTAATTAAAATCTGTGTATATTTGCATACATGAATCCCCGCAAAGTGGCAGGGGGTTCTTTTTTATTGTATATTTTAAAACCCCTGATATTATGGGAAAAACAACATACCTTACAGAAGAAGGCCTGAATAAATTGAGAGAAGAACTGACGCATATGCAATCAGTCGAGAGACCAGCTATTTCTAATCAAATAGCGGAGGCAAGAGATAAAGGCGACTTGTCAGAGAACGCAGAATATGATGCTGCCAAAGAAGCACAGGGCATGCTGGAAATGAAAATCGCCAAATTGCAGGAAACGATAAACAATGCTCGTATCATCGATCCTTCAAAGATCAATACCGATGCTGTGCAGATCCTGAATAAAGTAAAAATCAAAAACACAAAGAATAATGCCACAATGCAGTATCAGATTGTGGCAGAAAGTGAAGCAGATTTGAAAAAAGGAAAAATTTCCGTTGATACACCCATTGCAAAAGGACTTCTTGGAAAAAAAGTCGGAGATGTTGTCGGGATTGAAGTGCCCAATGGTAAAATGCAATTCGAAATTCTCGAAATCAGTTTATAATTATGAGCACCATATTTTCCAAAATCGCAGCCGGTGAAATCCCTGCCCATAAAGTGGCGGAGGATGACAATTTTCTTGCTTTTTTTGATATCAGCCCTCTGAAAAAAGGCCATACCCTGGTTGTTCCCAAAAAAGAAGTGGATTATATCTTTGACCTGGATGATCAAACCTACAACGGCCTGATGGCATTTGCAAAACGTGTGGCCAAGGCTGTTGAGAAAAACGTTGAATGCAAACGCATTGCCGTGGTTGTGCTGGGACTGGAAGTGCCGCATGCACATGTACATCTCATCCCCATGGATAAAGAATCCGACATTCGTTTCTCAAATCCCCGTGTGGAGATGAGTGAAGAAGAGTTCACGGAACTGGCTGATGCGGTTAAAAAATCGTTCCGATAGATAAGGAAAGCTACAGCTGTAGATTTTAAGCCGATATTACAAAACTCATGTAACGAAATTTGCCGTTGTTGAATGCTTCGTAGCGTTCAGAGCCTTTCGTACCGGCAAACTGATAAAAGTTCGTGCGTAAAAAGCCGGGAACTTTTTTGTCAATCAGTGTTTTACGTCTTTCTGTGTCGTGGTCCAGCGCCTTAACAATGTTTTTGGTAATATCACTTTCTTCCTCAATTGCCAGACCGCATGCATCAATGTCTTTCTTGTATCCTGCCATTTCATGTGGTTCAATCATGTCCGCCAGTAAAAGTTTGCCTCCCGGACGAAGTACACGTTTTACCTCATTGAAAAAAGCCTGCTTGCTTGTATAACATCTGGATGACTCTACATTTACAGCAATGTCAAAACTGTTGGATTCAAGTGGCAAATTCTCTGCCTTGCCCTGCATAAATTTCAATCCCGGAACATCATAATGACTGTTACAGAATTTAATGATTTTTTCTGAAATATCTACAGCTACATATTTTGCGGGTTTGTGATAACGGGTGACAAAGGAAGCACCACCACCACGGCCTGAGCCAATTTCAACAATATCTTTACCCTCTGTTTTGCTTTTGCGCACTACATGGTCATACAACTGTATGCCATAACGATTGGGTTCGTCTTCTTCTTCCAATTCAATGGGAACATGACCATTCAGGCTCTGATAACCGTAATTCATGAAATTTGCGGATACATCATCATCAAACCTGATCATGAAATTGTGCCATATCCGCCACATGGGCCTGCGCATGAAACCCGGAAACTCACAGTAATTTTTTACTATTTTGCTCATTATTATTTCTTTAATGAAAGACCAAAGATAAGGCTATTATTATAGAATTAGCAAATTATGAGCTTAAGCAATGTATATTCCTTATGAAATAATAACAAGCATATCATGTTTAAAACCAATCGTGTGATATCAGAGACGAGATTGGCAGCGTAAATAAATTTTGACTGCAATATGATTTTATTCCACGCGCAGATTTGTCATCTCATTTGTAACTTCGAAATCATAATCCGGGTATTCATAGATTGGCATCCGCGGCTCAGTTTCACCTATGGAATAACCATAAAGATTTTCATAATCCTCTGCTTTTTCACCTATGCTCTCAAGCTGATCAAGGTATTCACTGATGGATTTTGATTCAATAATAACAACTTTTTCCATATTGTGAATAGCAGGGGAATGGCGCCGTGTTGCGTCATGTTCAAATGCCAGAATACGACGGCCATAACGTGTAATTCCAATCACCCTGTAGCTGAGGCTTTTGCCAACACCGGGCAGGTTTAACACATTCCGGTCTGTGTTCAGGAAGGGCAGGTTTGCTTTTTTTCTGAGATCGGAAATTTGCTTTTCCATTTGTTCAGCCTTGTCGGGAAAGGTCTTGATGATATCGTAATATTCCTCAGGAATTTCTCCCAGCACCTTTTCTTCCAGTTGCTCCTGCACAGCACGTGCGTTGGTGGCGAAATTGAATGAGTTTTCCATATACCCTTTCACACTGAAGGTGTAATAATTCATAACGCCAAGATCATTCAGTGCCTGTCGCAAACGTGCAGAATGTCCGCGACGGGATGCAGCGGCAGTAAATACCAGTTGATTTGTCACCATCCATCCGGCGGAAATGAGTTGTCTGATTCCAAATTCAGAATCCGGGGTAATTTCCATGGGTGACTCAAAATGGGTTTGTATCACAAACTGCCTGATTCCGATTTTTGAGGCGCGCTTTTTGAAATCCCGAAGGATTTCTATCAATTCCTGATCAATTCTTTGGGGGAGATACACAGGCAAACGTGTACCCAGGCGTACACGTTGTATCTCAGCGTATTTTTCACCCTCTGGCCGTTTTTTGTTGGCTTCGCGTTTTCGTACAGCCATGTCATAAATGGCATCAAAAATTTGTTTCAGCGATTTGTTGCTGCTCATCAACGCATCACCACCTGTAATCAGGATATCACGGAGCTGGGTGTCATTTTCCCAGTAATCCATATAACGCTGTAGTCTGTCCGGCCAGGTTTCTCCGGGCTTGAGCTTGTCCAGATTGAAATTGAGATTGCCACGCTGAAAATCATACATTCGCTGACAACTTGCGCACAAACCACCGCAGGCCCTACCCACAGTATCGGGTATCATGATGGCTACCTCGGGATATCTTCTGTGCACAGAATGATGAGAGGGGAGAATCCAGCCCGCAGCGTTTGGCTTTCCGGGTTCTACCTGATCTTCCTTTTCCCAGGCAACAATATCTCCAAAAGAATCAACCAGTTGCTCTGAATATAAGATGTAATGCCTGATCGCCAGGTCAGCCCCAATGGCAAAGTAGGGTACCCTCACGTGTAGCAAAGACAGATAATATGGGTTGACAAAAAACGGTATGCCGGCATCCCTGGCACGGTGAAGCAAACGCATGGTATCAGGATCAAGTGAATTTCCCAGCATTTCATTGAGCAATTCCGGATCCCGGATGGCAAAACGCAAGTGAAAAGTTTTTTCTTCCCACCATTCCAGCATCTTCTTGTATTTATCTCCACGCTCCATGCCCGGATCAAAATAGTACCGTTTGTCGCTGATTTCACCACTGTCCATTTTGTCAATGAACAGATTGATGATACGGTCCCGATTTTCTTCCCGTAAACGAATAATGCGGGGATCAGTACCAACTGGCCAGCGACTCATCCAGTCCTTTATATCTTCAGTCTTGTACTTTTTACGCTTCTGCCTTCCTCCAAACTGACGGAACAATTGTATCATGTCCTCAAAAAAGTAGGGCTTGGCGCCTCCGGTTCCCCTGGAAACAGCAAGCCATAACAGCTTGATTGGATTGTTGACCGCGATTTCTCCCTGCAGGTTCAGGTCTTCGTACTCTTCACCGGCATGATCTATATAATCCAGTATGCGGATCCCGGCCATGTCTTTCCAGCTTAGCTTGTGAAAGGCTTTTCTGCCACTGATTTCCCCCTGATAAAATGCCATCGCCTTGTGAGCATGGCGCATGTCGGAAAGAACCATATTCCGCACGCCAATGAGGGCTTCTGTTTCATTTTTGGATTCTCTCAGTACCACCTCAAGCTGTGGATTCTCATCCAGCAACTGACGAAGCAGATGATGAGATTTTACACTGATTGCAATCTTGTCAAGTTCGGGAATTCCGGCCATAATTCTTGTTTTTGTTTTACCCCTAAAAGGTAAAAATTATTATTGAGTTTTCCAAAAAAACAACAAATAAGCCTGGAATCAGACAGAAAATCAACCCTCTTCCGTTTCGTAATTAAAGCCCAGCCGCTTGCCGGTTTGTATTTTTGATTTGTTAATTCTTTCCTTCATTTGTGATACAGATGCAACCTGAATCTTGTCCATTGGAGGCACCAGCAAATCAAACTTCAAAGCAAACAACAAGGTGCCTTCAACAACACGTTTTAAGGCTTCATGACTTACTTCGTGATCATCAAAACTCGGATATGTGTAACCGATTTCTTTCCGGCCTTCAATAAAGTAATAATTGTTCCGGTTGATAAAGAGGCGGCCAATCAAATACCCCAGATCATCTGACCGATTGTACTTGAAGCTGTCAGCCAGGAAGTTGTATATGTTGATGATGCCTGCATAAGTGTTCAGGACATCTTCTCTTCCCCCTCTAGTTTTCCATATCTGGTGATCAGAAGGAAACTCGAACACATTGGAATGCATATTGAAAATCAACAAATCACCTGCAATGCGGATTTCTGATTCAAAAACGCCCCTGTCTCTGTATTCCAGCAATACACGCTTGTCAGCATCAATCAAATCCTGGTTATAATCGCTGACAATGTCCTGCAATATTTGCTTGATTTTTTTAAATGCAACTTTTGTATGATCGTAAACTTGTTGCTTCGTCTGTGATTTTTCAAGCAAAGTCTTAATAACTTCTTCTTTCATAATGCTAATTATCTTGTGTTGGCTCAGAATTACTCAGAAATTCCAAACGCAATTTTTTTTATTATATTAATACGCTTTTGCAAACAAAACTCTGCCTTTGGAGGGTTTGCCTGTGACCATGCACTGGCCGGTTTCGGTTTCTCCTTCCAGAGGAATACAACGTACTGTGGCTTTGGTGTCTGCCTTTATCTTTTCCTCGGTTTCAGGGCTACCATCCCAATGTGCCAACACAAAGCCTGATTCTTCCTTTATATGCTTTTTAAATGTTTCGTAGTCATCAATTTTTACAGTTCTTTCTTCCCGCAGCTTCCTGGCTTTGTTGTATATGCCGGCCTGAATATCTTCCAGTAGCCAGCTGATGTGATCGATAAGTTTGTCGCCGGAGATACTTTCCTTCTCAAGTGTATCCCTGCGGGCAACTTCAAAAGTGTCGCTTTCCAGATCCCTTGGGCCTACAGCAATGCGAACAGGATAGCCTTTCATTTCATATTCTGCAAATTTGAATCCCGGCCTTTGTGTATCCCGGTCGTCAAAATGTACACTGATACCTTTGTCACGCAGCGCCTTTGTAATGCCATCCACCTTTTCCCGTATGGCAGATAATTGCTCTTCGTTTTTAAATATGGGGACAATGGCCACCTGGGTAGGAGCCAGCTTCGGCGGCAGAACAAGACCCTGATCATCGGAGTGAGCCATGATCAGAGCACCCATCAGGCGGGTTGATACACCCCATGAGCTGGCCCAGACATATTCCTCCTTGTTTTCTCTTGTGAGAAACTTAACATCAAATGCTTTGGCGAAATTCTGTGCAAGAAAATGAGAGGTTCCGCTTTGAAGTGCTTTTCCATCCTGCATCATGGCCTCAATGGTGTATGTCTCTTCTGCACCGGCAAAACGCTCACCTTCGCTCTTTGTCCCGATAATGACTGGCATAGCCATCCAGTTTTCTGCAAACTCAGAGTAAACATGAATCATTTTTTTTGTTTCTTCTAGGGCTTCTTCACGGGTGGCATGAGCAGTGTGACCTTCCTGCCACAAAAATTCGGCCGTTCGTAAAAATAAACGTGTACGCATCTCCCAGCGTACAACATTGGCCCACTGGTTGACAAGTATGGGGAGATCACGGTAGGATTGTATCCAGTTTTTGTACGTGTTCCATATAATTGTTTCCGATGTCGGACGAACAATGAGTTCTTCTTCCAGCTTGGCATCCGGATCCACAATAATTCCGTCTTCAGAGTTTTTTAAGCGGTAATGTGTCACCACGGCACATTCCTTGGCAAAGCCTTCAACATGCTTGGCTTCTTTGGCAAAAAATGATTTTGGAATAAATAAAGGGAAATATGCATTGGAATGTCCGGTTTCTTTAAACATCTTGTCAAGCTGAGCCTGCATCTTTTCCCAAATGGCGTACCCATAGGGCTTGATCACCATAGATCCTCTGACCGCAGAGTTTTCCGCCAGATCCGCTTTCGCAACCAATTCATTGTACCACTGTGAATAATTATCACTGCGCTTTGTTAAGCCTTTTCCCATAGTATTTCTGGTATGAAATTTGCACTAAACTATATTGTAAATAATTTGTCAAATCTAAAAAAATAAGATAAGACCATGAAACTTTTTAAATTATTATCACTCGCCCTGATCATCTTCGCAACAAGCTGCACCACCAGCGTGCATCTCGGCGAAGGTTACGGCTATGATGATGTCTATTATTCTCCGGGAGAAGAAATAGCATCAGAAAAGCCTCAAAATAATAAGGCAGCCGGTAACGGTTATGAGCCTCAGTATGAATCACCTGAAAATGGTAACAATAATTATGCCGATGATCAGAATACTAATCCTTATGCTGATCAGTATGCTGATGAAGAATATAATGAAGATACAGCATATTATGATGATGATGATTATTATTATGATGAAGAAGGTGATTACTATGGCGGTGGAGATGTCATAAATAATTATTATTATGACTCCTATGCTTATCGCCTCAGAACGTTCCACAGTGCTTATTATTATGATCCCTTCTATTACGATTCTTATTATTATAACCCCTGGCATGTAGGTTTCGGATACAACACCCATGCAGGTTGGGGATTCAACTTTGGATGGGGTTATGGCTGGCCACATTATTATCATAATTCCTGGTATCCTCATCATATCGGGTGGGGCTATAACCCATACTATGCCGGTTATCAGGACGGATTCTGGAATGGCTACTGGAATGGTTATGCCGATGGTAGCGGAACACCGTATTATGGCGACGACTGGATTGCCTATGATAATGATGATGTTTATTACGGTCGGCGTGGTTCGGTTGGCGGAGATGGCACAGGACAACGTGGATCTGCCGGCAATAACGATAACAGAAATGACCGGGTCCGTACAGATGCTGCAAAAAATACTGCAGAGCTGACACGTGATAAAAAAGATAATGATCCGGTTTCAATCCGTGGTGCAGACCGCGAAAATACCGAAAGGCTTGATGCCGGAAAAGATGGCGGTAATAAAGACAGACCTGATGGTGAAAGCCGTGTCAGAGACAATACACAGCGCCTTGATCCGGACAAATCATCAGCCAATACTGGCAGAGTAACAAAACCTGAGGGTGACAATACGGTTGATCGTAACAGCAATGCCAATACTACACGTAAAGCACGGTATTACCAGCGCCCTGAAAACAATACCGGCAGCAGGTACAACAACAGCCGTACCTATACAAGGCCTTCATCAGGTACAAGCTCAAACTCAGGCAGGAGTAACTACAATTCCTCCAACTCAGTGAGAAGTAACTCACGATATACGCAACCGGGCAGTAGCTCACGCAGCGGTAACGATACAAGGAGCAACTCCAATACGTATCGCAGATCTGGTAACAGCAACAGCAACAGTGGTGGTTCCTATTCAAGACCTTCGGGCTCACGCAACAATAATTACAGCAGCCCGTCACGTAATTCCAACAGGTCTTATTCCAGCCCGTCACGCAACACAAACCGGTCCTACAGCAGCCCCTCACGGAGCAGCAACAGCAGCAGATCATACAACCGGTCTGGCTCAAGCTCCACCAGAAGTAGTGGCTCAAGTTTCGGTAGTAGCAGCAGCCGTTCATCTGGTTCATCAAGCTTCGGTAGTAGCAGCAGCTCCTCCTCAAGCCGTTCCTCCGGCGGAAGCTCAGGTAGCAGCTCATCATCCGGCGGACGCAGCCGCTAAACAAATGCACCACGGGTGTGATGGTTTTATGGTCTTATTTTTATGTAATCTGTTAATAACAAAAAAGCAAAACAATGAAAAGATATATAACAACAGCATGTCTGATCGTTCTTAGCCTTGGGCTCTTTGCCCAGAATCAGACGGATGCGCTCAGGTACTCCTGGTTGAATCCCTCAGGAACTGCCCGGTTTAACAGCATGGGCGGTGCTTTTAACAGCCTTGGTGGTGACTTCGGGGCCATCTCGCAAAATCCGGCCGGTCTTGGTGTCTATCGTAGCTCTGAACTGACCTTTACACCCGGAATGATGTACTCAGGCACAAGCTCTGAGTACCTGAATAATAAGGAACATGATTTTAATTACAACGCGATGATGGGTAATATTGGTTATGTAGGGACTATCCTTTTTGAAAATGAATCCGATATACTCAAAAGCATGAGCTTTGCTTTTGGTTATAATCAATTGCAGAATTTCAATCAGGTTACCGACATCAAAGGCTACAATGACAACGGTTCCATGACAAACTATTTTGCTGCAAGTTCGGATGGCCACCGGCCTGAAAACCTTGGTGATTTTTATGAATGGCCGGCATATTATTCCTTTTTGATCGACCCGCTGGGTGCTGATTCCACAACTTATATATCATCATACGATGCATATGGCACCAGACAAAAGGAACTCATGCAAAAATCCGGAAATGTCGGAGAATATGTCTTTGCCATGGGAGTAAACCTGGATGATATGTTTTACCTGGGAGCAAGCTTTGGCATCCAAAATGTCAGCTTTGAACAATCGAAATTTTATGAAGAATCAGATTCCGATGATGTCATCAGCGATTTTAACTATTTCACCTATAGAGACAGACTGGTGACAGACGGAACAGGCTACAATCTTAAACTGGGAGGCATTGTACGTCCGCTTGACTGGCTGAGAGCCTCAGTAGCAATTCATACACCTACATTTTATAATCTGCATGATGAATATTCAACAGAATTTGTTTCAAACTTTGACGATACTGATAAAAGCACTACCTACAATTCTCCTACCGGTATTTATAATTATAAGCTGACTTCTCCTTTCAGAGCACAGGCCGGTCTGGCTGCAGTGATTTACAACAATGCAATCATCAGTGTAGATTATGAATTTCTTAACTATGGCATCAGTAAGTTGCGTGCCAGTGATGATGCTTTTGATGTTGAAAACGATATCATAGCGGAAAGCTACGGCGCTGCACACAACATCAGAGCAGGTGCTGAATACCGCTTAGGTCTTGTTGCTTTCCGGGCAGGATGGGCATATTTTGACAGCCCTTATGTGGATGGAGAAATCAATGCAGGTGCCAGCTTTATGCAGTATTCCGGAGGTATCGGCTTACGAAGCAAATCCTTTTTCTTCGATCTTGCATACGTATATTACGACAGAAATGAAAAATATTTCCTCTATGAAGGCTATGGTGTATCAAGCCCTGTAGTTGATCAGAATATGACCAGACATACCATGATGGCAACCCTTGGGTTCAGATTCTGATAAGTAAGCAAACATTTCACTATAAGGCCATTTGTTTTAACAGATGGCTTTTTTTGATTTATGTTAAAAATGTTTAACTTTAGCATAAAAATTAAACATGTCAGAAGATTTCCTGCATTTTATCTGGAAAACCCGGCAATGGAGCAATCCCTGTAAAACCGTGTCAGGAAAGGAGTTTGAAGTTCTTGACACCGGGATACACAATAAGGATGCAGGGCCGGATTTTTTCAATGCTAAAATTAAAATTGATGATACAATCTGGGCAGGCAATGTGGAAATACATAAATCCGCAGGAGACTGGTTCGCTCATAATCATCACAGGGATCCGGCATACAACAATGTGATTATGCATGTTGTGGCTGAAAACAACAAACCCATCAATACAAAAGAGGGTCGGAAACCTGAAACCTGGGTGATGAATTTCCCCCAATCTACTTTCAAACAATATGAGAAGCTCGTGCAATCAATTTTTACCATTCCATGTAAGGATGACCTGCATAAAGTAAATCCCACCGAGATTATTATGTGGTTGCAGTCCATAGCAATTCAGCGATTTATTCATAAGGCAAAAGAAATTGAAAAACGTCTTGTCAGGGAACGTATGGATATTGATACGGCTTTTTATCAGACAATTTTTCGTCAATTTGGCTTCAAAGTAAATCAACTGCCTTTTGATATGCTGGGTAGGAGCATCAACTGGAAAGTCTTAGCAAGACACAGGCACAACCTGCGTCAACTTGAAGCCATGCTTTTTGGTCAGGCCGGATTCCTGAAAGGGGATATGAATGATGAATATTTTCGTGAATTGAAAGAGGAATACCGCTTTCTGAAAAACAAATTTCAGCTTGACAATATTGAGCCTCACTTGTGGAAGTTTTCCCGAATGCGACCGGGAAATTTTCCCGAAATCAGGATTGCACAGCTCGCAGGTATCATGTATCATGAACAACGTTTGTTTAGTAATCTGGCCGGCGCCGGTGATATAGAGCAAATCAAAAAATTGCTTACATATCCCGCATCGGAATACTGGGATACACATTACCGTTTTGGCCGTAAGGCTCCCCGCAAATACAAAAAGAAACCGGGTGATATGGCCATCAAGAGTATCGTGATCAATGTGGTGGTTCCGTTTTTATTCATGTATGCCCGTATTCGCGATGAACAAAAATATGCCGATAAAGCCCTGATGTTCCTTGAAGAGCTTCCTCCGGAAAGCAACCGTATTGTCAGAGAGTGGGAAACTCTGGGGATAAAGCCTGCAAACGCACTGGAATCTCAGGCAATGATTCAGCTTAAAAATAAGTATTGCCTTGAAAAAAAATGCTTATTTTGTAGTATCGGACATGAAATCATAAGTAAGTAAAATCATGCAGAATGAAAAAACACCAAAATTCGCCAGGGACAATGTCCGGGGTATTATTATTGCACTGGGTGTACTGATACTGATTATGGTGATTGGGGTGTTTGGTTATATGCTGATAGAGCATTATCCGCTTATTGATGCCCTGTACATGACCGTAATCACCATTGCAACCGTTGGTTTTAAAGAGGTAGCACCCCTGTCCCGCCCGGGAATGATTTTTACCATACTTTTGATCATCGTGAGCTTCTCAATATATGCTTATGTGTTAACCAACCTAACCCGCTATCTCATTAGCGGAATTTTTACAAACTATTTTAAAGACAGGAAAGTGGAAAAAACAATAAAAAATCTTACAGGTCATGTGATTGTTGTGGGTTATGGCCGTAATGGCCGCCAGACAATTGACGAATTGTATGCCCACGGAGAAAAAATAGTGTTGATTGAAAAAGAAGAACAAATTATTCAGGAAATACGGGAAAAAGGAAATCTTCTTTATGTTGAAGGGGATGCAACACGCGATGAGGTTTTGAATGCCGCCGGTGTAGATAAAGCCAAAGCTCTGATTGCTGCATTGCCAGTGGATGCCGATAATTTGTTTGTTGTTCTTAGTGCAAGGCAGATCAACAACAATCTGAAAATTATTGCACGGGCATCAGAAGAAAATTCTGATAGTAAACTGAAACGAGCCGGCGCAACCAATGTGATTATGCCTGCAAAAACCGGCGGGCAACGCATGGCAAAACTGGTGGCTCAACCCGATGTTGTTGAGTTTATGGATTATGTGCTTTTGCAAACAGTCAATGAAACCAGCATTGAAGAACTTTCCTGTAAAGATTTGCTCAGTGATAATGATGAGAAAAGTATTCGCGAACTGAGAATCCGACAGGATACCGGCGCAAATATCATTGGAATCAGAAGGAGTGACGGCACATACCTTGTGAATCCCGGTCCTGATACAAGCATTACCCGCCATGACTGTATCTTCGTTCTGGGAAAGAAATCAGAGATTCAGCAACTAAGAAAAATTATGTGTGAATCATGAAAATCCTCCTGACAGGAAGTAACGGACTCGTTGGTGGTGGACTTATACGGTTGATTGATGATGAGTCAGATGGCCTGATTTGCACAGCCCGCCAAAAGACTGCCGGAAATTATCCCTCTTTTGAATACCTGGATATCAGGGATACTGCCCGAATGAAATACCTGCTTGACCTTTATGAACCCGATGTGTTGATCAACGCGGCAGCCATGTCAAAACCCGATGTCTGTGAAAAACACAAAACAGAAGCCTATCAGACCAATTATCAGGCTGTTGCAAACATGGCTGATGCATGCTTTGAACGCGGGATATACCTGCTGCATCTAAGTTCTGATTTTGTTTTCGATGGAACTACCGGATTGTACTCAGAAGAAGATAAACCTTCACCTGTCAATTATTATGGCAACACAAAACTGATGGCCGAAAACTATCTGCTTCAGAAACCTGTTAAGGCCGGTATTGTGCGTACTGTTCTGGTGTACGATTCACCACAAAGCAGTCGGGCAAATATTGTGGGCTGGATTGTGAATTCACTGAAACAGCATAAACAAATTCAGGTGGTAAATGATCAGTTCAGAACCCCTACACTTGTTGATGATCTTGCCGAAGGTCTGATAAAACTGATGACAGGGAAAAAGGAAGGCATTTGGCATATTTCCGGCGATGAATATCTCAGTGTTTATGATTTCGCTTGCCGAACAGCAGATGCATTTAATCTGAATAAAAAGCTAATAAGTCCTACAACATCGGCGCAACTCGCACAGCCCGCCCGCCGACCCCCGAAAACCGGGTTCAGAATTACAAAAGCCATGCGGGAATTAAACTACCATCCACACAACATAGCTCAGGGCTTAACTGTTATAAAAAACAGAATGGATTTGTCGGCAAGGTCTGTTAATCAATGATAGATGCGATTTTATTATAATAATACAGAATTGATTTTTTATGAAATTACTGATAGCCATAAGTTTTCTGATCAGCAGTTTTCATCCGGTTCATGTTTCATTTACCACCCTGGAACTTGATGAAAAGGAAAATAACATCCTGCTGATGAGCCGGATTTTTCACGATGACCTGGCAGATGATATCAGAAGAATCCATCAGGAGGAGGTAGTGATGGACTCTTTGGGTGAGCCGCAACATCTTGAAGCTGTTATACGTTATTATAAAGACAGGATAAGCCTCAGAATCAATGACCAGAAAATCAATCCGGATCAGATAAAATTTGAGCGATTCGATTACGGAAATATGGCAGTGAGGTTGTTTTTCAGCATTCCTGTGTCTGATTATGAGATCAATAGCCTGACGATGGAAAATCACATCCTTACCGGACTATTCCATGACCAGTCTAACTTGTTGATTGTGAAATTATACAATAAGGAGGAAAGTTTTCGTTTGACAAATGATAATAATAAGGTAACTTTGTCTGTAGAATGAAATTGCTTAATAAATATCTGGTGATGATTGTGTTGATGCTTTCAGGTTTCAGTGCCCTGGCTACTCATAACCGTGCAGGAGAAATTACCTACCGCCAGATATCTGATCTTACATATGAAATCACCATCATAACATACACGGCCACAGGACCCGGATATACTGCCGATCGCCCCGAACTCGAAATTTTCTGGGGCGATAACACAAGCTCAATACTGCCACGAATCGAAGAGGTGTTTTTGCCCGATTTTTACAAACGCAATGAATACAAGGGTACACATACTTTCCCGGGACCCGGAATTTATGAACTTGTGGTGGAAGACCCAAACAGAAATGCCGGTGTTGATAATATCCCCAATTCTGTCAATGTTGTTTTCAGCATTTCTACAATTTTATCAATATCTGCAGATCAGGGAACCAACAACACACCTGTGCTTACCCAGCCACCTGTCGATAAGGCTGCAGTCGGACAGGTCTTTGTCCACAATCCGGGTGCATATGACCCCGATGGGGACAGTATCTCCTACGGGCTCACCATTTGCCGGTCAGAAGATGGCGAACCAATTGAAGGATATACCTATCCTGAGGCATCCAACAGCCTGACAATGGATTCGGTTTCGGGCGATCTTGTGTGGGATGCCCCTGTGAGGGAAGGTGTCTACAACATCGCTATGGAAATTTTTGAATGGCGAAACGGTCAGAAAATCGGCGAGATTATCCGCGATATGCAGATTGAAGTGTACGATACCGATAATATCGCACCCGAGGTGATAGCCAATGATAAAATTTGTGTGGAAGCCGGTACCATGGTGGAAATGACAGTATTGGCTGAAGATTCTGACGGAGATAATATCAGCATGTCAGCCAATGGAGCCCCTTTCCTGATTGAAGAGTCTTATACTAGTTTTGAATATGATAATCTCGGATCAGGACAAGCGGAGGGACTGTTTAAATGGCAAACGCTCTGCGATTATGTTCGTGTGCAACCTTATCTGGTTAACTTCAAAGCCACTGATAATGCCTCCCCTATAAGCCTTGTTGATATCAAGAATGTAAATATTTATGTTATTGGCCCTGCCACTGAATGGGCTGATATTGGTGCCACAACAAACACCATCGACCTGGCCTGGCATCCCAATCGTTGCGAGAATGTCACAGGATATGACATTTACCGTAGTACACAGCCCATCGACTGGAGCCCCGGTGAATGTACCCGAGGTATCCCCGACAGCCTGGATTATCAACACGTGGGCAGTACAGACTCTCATATGGATACCACTTTTCTTGATAACAACCAGGGTAATGGACTGCCACAGGGATATGTATACTGTTATCGCATAGTGGCTGTTTTTCCTGATGGTGCCGAATCGTATGCCAGTGAAGAAATCTGTACCGAACTGGTGCGTGGTATTCCCACCATAACCAATGTTTCCGTAGATACCACAGATACAGAAGACGGGGAAATTTATCTCGCCTGGTCAAAACCCAAAGAATTTGACAGTATTCAATACCCCGGCCCGTATAAATACCTGATCTATAGGTCGGAAGGCCTGTGGGGAGAAGAGCTGCAGCTTGTGGATTCCACAGCCGGGATAAATGATACCATTTATCAGGATAGTGGCCTGAATACCAGAGATAAAGCATGGTCTTACCTTGTGGAATTTTATCATGATGAACCGGGAAACAATGTGCTGATCGGGACTCCACATGTCGCATCTTCTGTTTTCCTGCAGATAGCCCCCGGTGATAACAAGCTATATCTTACCGCTGAAAAAAATGTTCCCTGGCAGAATTATGAATATACGGTATTCAGGGAAAATCCGGAATCAGAACTCTATGATTCAATAGGAACGAGCCCCGATATCAACTATATTGACTCTCTGCTGATCAATGGGAAAGAATACTGTTACAAAATAAAAAGTACCGGGGAATACACCACCGACGGCTATGTTGATCCCATCATCAACTGGTCACAAATAAACTGTGAAAGCCCGGCAGATACCTTGCCGCCATGCCCGCCGGTGCTGTCTGTTACATCACTTTGTGACAGTCTGTTTAACAGGCTTGAATGGACAATGGCCGATTCCTGTTTGCAGGATACCTACCTTTATAAACTTTATTACAAAACAAGTCTGGAGGGTGATTTTGTTCTGCTGGATACAATAAATGACAGAAATACCCTGAAGTACAAACATTATCCCGAGCTCTCTATGGCTGCTTGCTACCAGATGACAGCAGTGGATTCTTTCTATAACGAAAGTGTTCCCTCCAATTCAGTTTGTGTGGATGAATGTACCTTTTACGAACTTCCCAATGTATTTACCCCAAACAATGACGGCACCAATGATTATTACCATCCCAAAATGCCATATTACTTTGTAGACAGGGTGGAAATGAAAATTTTTAACCGCTGGGGACAATTGCTTTTTGAGACAGAAGATCCCGACATTATGTGGGATGGCCGGATTCAGAAAACCAACAAAAAAGTGACTGACGGTGTGTATTTTTACACCTGCGAGGTATATGAATATCGGCTGACCGGTATAGAACCAAGGCATTTGAACGGAACAATCCATGTTTATACTTCCGGTGATAATCCTGATCCGGGCCAGAACGAATGAGAAAACTTATATTACATATTGTCCTGATTTTGATTTCAGGGATGAGCTTCGCACAGACATCCCAACAAGCATGGTTTGATTATCTGGCTGAAATTAAAAGTCCGGAGGCTGAATGTGAAATTCCACAGGATATTATTTCTCAGCTGGAGAATGATGTAGCGCAATCCCTTTACCTGGCCGAATTGCTTTACAAAAACGGATGCTACGATGGCCTGAAGCCTTTGATTGAAATGTTTCCCGATAACAGAGAAATGCAGTATTATGCCGCAGCTTATTATGCGGCAAACAATAAGCCGAAAGATGCAGCTAACAGCCTTCGCGAACACATCCTGTCTGCCAAACGCAAAGCGCGGGGTGAAATCAGGACTGCTGAGGTATTCAAAAACATTCAAAACGCAGAAGAATGGAAGTCACTTTGGCTGGAGGACAATTATAAAACCCGGGATCTGGATTTTGAGGCTGCTTTGAATTTTTATCGCGATAGCAACTACAACTGGGCGCTGGAAGAACTGCGGCCTCTGTTACAATCCTACCCGTCTCAGGCAGCTTATTCCTGCCTGGCAGCACGCATACATCAGAAGAAGGAGAATTTCCGGCTTGCACTCCGGTATGCAGATCAAAGTATAAGTAACGGGCCGCGAGAGCCTGAGCATCATCAACTGGCAGCAGAAATATATCTCAGCTTACATAAGCCTGTAAAAGCAGTTTCTGCTATTGAAGAAGCCATATCACTTGCTCCCTGGATGCCTGCCCTTTATCCCGTGTATGCAAGAAGCCTTAATGAAGCAGGCCGGTTTGAAACATCCGTTAGTGCCCTGCAGCCATATGTCAATAGCTTTGCTGAGCCGGAGGCATTTTATCTGATCTCTGTTGCTAAGTTTAATACCAGACAATTTCACGATGTTATTCGCTATATGAACAAAGCTCTGGCCAGTGATCCTTCAAAACATGAGTATTTTGTTATCCGGGCTGATGCTTTTCGTGAGACCGGCTCATATACCAACGCGTTTAAAGATTATGCCATGGCACTTGATATTAAACCGAATCTGCCTGAAGTTTATTTCAATTATGCCCTGGCACGACACAAATCCGGTGATGAGGAAGGAGCCTGTTATTTGTGGCGAAAAGCCCGGCACTTTGGTCATCCGGATGCTGCAGATATGATTTATCGTTTTTGCCGGGAATAGTTTATCCGGTGATTCGAACCATCAGCTTTTATCAAGAATATTATACAACGAATCCCGTTCCACAGCTCTTAGCCCGGCCGACATTGCCATGTCCCGCAGTTCATCACTGTGCATGCCCGGATGCTTTTCTTCTGCCCCGGCAAGTGAATATATTTTTGTGCTGTCGTCTATGGTGCCGTCCAGATCATCCACACCAAAGGCCAGGCTTATGGATGCGTTATCTTTGCCGATCATAGGCCAGTAAGCTTTGATATGAGGTATGTTGTCCAGAAAAATCCGACTGATGGCGTACATGCGCATATCATCGGTAAGGGGCGTTTCTCCGGCATAAGAGAGCTTGTTGTTCCCGCTTTTGAATTTCAATGGGATAAAGGCATTGAATCCCCCGCTCTTGTCCTGCAGATCACGTAGCCGCAGCAGATGGTCAATCCGGTGCTCCGGTTTTTCAATGTGACCGTATAGCATGGTGGCATTTGATGGAACATTCATCTCGTGAAGCTTCTCATGTACCTGAAGCCATCTTGCAGCATCAATTTTGTCGGGGCATATTTTCTGACGGATTTCTTTATCAAAAATTTCAGCACCTCCGCCGGGAACAGAATTCAAACCTGATTCCTGAAGAACTTCTATGCCTTCTCTGATGGATAAACCGGCATTCTTGCTCATCTGAAAGATTTCCTCTGCCGTAAAAGCCTTGATATGTACCTTTTTACTCAGCTTACGGATGCGACGCAGTATTTCTGCGTAGTAATCTATATCCCGGTCGGGATGGACACCGCCCACAATGTGAATCTCAGTGATGTTCTTTTTTAGCGCCCTGGCAGCCATGGCTTCCATTTCGTCGTGTGTGTATTCCCATGCGTGGGAATCACCTTTGCGTGCCCTGTAGGAGCAAAACAGACAATGATTGATGCAGACATTGGTGGGTTCAATATGGATGTTGCGATTGTAATACACCAGATTGCTGCTGATTTTATATTTCCGCGCCCAGGCCAGAGAGGCCAGTTGTGATAAGGGAAGTTTGAATAACTCAAGTCCTTCTTCTGCGGTTAGCCTTTTGCCACCTTCTGTTTTGCGAATTATTTCCTTCATCACCGTTTTATTTTCATTGTAAAAGTACAAAAATCCTGTGTTTTTTTACTTTTGTAATATGGAATCAAAAACCGCCATTATTATTGGGGCAGGACCTGCCGGTTTGACTGTTGCTGAACAACTGCTGAAACGGACAGATATCAGGCCTGTTGTGCTTGAGGCAGATGCACAGGTGGGTGGTATTTCCAAAACCGTCAACTATAAAGGCAACCGGATGGACTTTGGAGGACATCGCTTTTTTTCCAAATCCGAACGTGTGATGAACTGGTGGAAGGAAAAAATGCCTCCTGAAAAAGATGAAGCAGGGATTCAAAAAATTGATCCGGAAAAAATCAATCGTGTACTGCTTATCCGCCAGCGCTTATCACGCATATTTTACCTGAGACGCTTTTTTAATTATCCCGTTAGTCTCAACTGGCATACCATTCGTTCACTTGGAATGGGTCGCATGATGCGGATAGGTTTTTCCTACATTGGTATTCGTTTGTTTCCGCGAAAACAGGAAGATAACCTGGAAGATTTTTTTATCAACCGTTTTGGTAAATCCCTGTACGAAACTTTTTTTAAGGATTATACCGAGAAAGTCTGGGGGGTGCCATGCCGTGACATTAGTCCTGAATGGGGCGGACAGCGTATCAAAGGATTGTCGGTGAGCAAAGCAGTGACCGATGCTATCAGCAATATGCTCCTGAGCAAACGGCAGAAAGAAAACAGGGAAGTGGAAACCAGCCTGATTCGTAAGTTTTATTATCCTAAGCTGGGACCCGGACAAATGTGGGAGTTCGTGGCTGAAGAAATTGAGAATCTGGGCGGAGAAATTATCATGCAGGCCAGGGCAATACAGGTGCAGCATAATAAGAATGCTGTTGAGGCTGTGGTGTACAGGGATGCAAATGGTGGATTGCACGAGTTGCATGCAGATTATATTTTCAGTACCATGCCCATGAATGAATTGTTTGAAGGTATGGAAGTGCCTGATGATCTCAAATCCATTGCACGGGGACTGGTTTACCGCGATTTCATTACCGTGGGACTGCTGGTAAACAGCATGAGGATCGAGACAAAAGAAAAACCACTGAAAGACAACTGGATATACATTCAGGAAAAAGATGTGAAGCTTGGACGCCTGCAGAATTTTCACAACTGGAGTCCGTATCTTGTGAAAAACCCCGAACATCGCTGGCTTGGGTTGGAATATTTCTGCAACGAAGGGGATGATTTCTGGAACATGAAGGATGATGCCATTATTGAGTTTGCTGTCAATGAGTTGCAATCCATTGGTGTCATTGATAAATCAGAGGTTGTGGATGCAAGTATGTATCGTGTGCCGAAAGCTTATCCAGCTTATTTCGGGACATACAACAGAATCGATGCCCTGCGGATATTTGCGGATTCCATCGAAAACCTGTATCTTATCGGTCGTAATGGTATGCACAAATACAACAATCAGGATCACAGTATGCTTGCCGCGATGACCGCAGTGGATAATATCGTGAATGGTGTAAAATCAAAAGATAATATCTGGAATGTAAATACCGAAACTGCCTATCATGAAAGCAAAAATATTTAATAAAAAATTATTGTACAGATTCAGTCCATGGGCATGGACGATTCTCATTCTTGTGACGGTGTTTTATATGTTGATCAATTATGCCGGTACCGAGGGTATCAATCCTTCCGATGAAGGCGTTGTCCTGGCTCAAAGCTGGCGCATTTTGCAGGGAGAAGCTCCACACCTTGATTTTATCAGTATCCGCCCGGTAGGATCCGGAGTTCTGCATACCATTCATCATGTCCTGCCTTTTCCCTTACAAAGCAGTGCCCGGTATTTTGTGCTTTTCCAGTTCTTTATTATCGCTTTTTCATGGGTACAGTTTTTTCGGTTAAAATCTAATTTTAAGCATGAAATCCCAAATCTGTACAAGTTGAGCTTTTTGCTGATTGCATGGATTACCAGCATTTTTAATTACAACCTTTTTCCCTGGACTACCATAGATGCCGTGTTCTGGACATCCCTGGGTTTTTACCTTGCCGAGCGCTCGTTTCATATTCGCAGACAAACAATCGGTCTGGCATTGGGTCTGATGGCCTTTGTCCTGGCAGCACTTTCACGTCAGACTTTTGCTCTGGTGGCCATTGCAGGATGGTTGTGGGTGGCTGTCAGATTATACCATCGCAAAGCATGGAAATCCGGATTGGCTGCGGGTGCGATTGGTCTTTTACCGCTTCTGCTATATGCCATTGTTATTGCCGCAAACGATGCCGGTAGAGCATTTTTGACACAGATGACAGGAAGGACTGAGTTTTACGATACCGCCATTCGTGCTTTTTACGACCAGTTTAAACTCAGTAGCATGAAATGGCTTCACCTGACGATCATAATATTGTCCGTGTTCCTGGGAGTGGGTAAACGGCTGTCGGCAAAATTGCATTCCTTTTTAGCTACCCTGCCGGCTTTGCGCATACTGTTTATTGTAGAAACTTCTTTGGTGCTGATTCTCCTATATGGCATTGCTGATTATTTCCTCTATGCAGAAAGCCGGGATGTGTTTACTCTGCCGTTCAGAGCATTCTGGATATTGCTGGACCTGTTGCTGATCAGTGTCTTTGTTCAGGATAATAAACTGTCTTCCTGTGTGCCTGCCTGGTTTGCCCTGCTCGTGGGTTGGGTGAGCGCCATAAGCCTGGGTGATAATTCACCGGTGTTTGCTTTTGGAATCCTCGTGATATCAATACTTTATGTTTTCCTGATAAAATACCAGGATGCCCTTTTACTTAAACAAAACTGGCTTAAGCTCTTTATCCCTGCCATTGCTGTTTTCATGTTAGCTACGGGAACAAGAAGCCAGCAACATGTCAACTACCGGGATGTCGGTAAAGATAAGCAAACCCACAGCCTGAAAAATTTGCATCCGGATTACGGCAATTGCATGACAAATGGATACACCTATAGCTATCTGGCTGAAGTGGATTCACTGATACAGGAATATAAACCACTGGAGCGCCCCTTTGTCCTTTTGCCTGATAATGCCATTGTTTATCCGATTTATCGTCTGGAGAACCCCTTATCTGTAGACTGGGCACAACCTGCCGAATTTGTCGGGCAGGAAGAACGGTTCAAAAAAGAATTGTTCTGGAAAATTGACGAAGGTGTCATATTTATGGTGCAGAAAGTAAGTGTCAAAACCATGTATGATGGCTTTGAACCCATAAAATACTGGAAGTATACCTATGTGTATGACATATGGAAGGAATGTAAACTACTGGATGAAACCGATTATTTTGCAATTTATTCAAAATACCCGCTGGAATAGGCTTGTCAGACTTGATGAGCAGGATGCTGTGCTTTATTAATACATTGAGACAGGCTGCAGAATAGCAAAATAGCCTGGCCTGACAAGTGAACAGAGAATATTCTTGGACAGCTCAAAAAAATCAAACAATCAGGCGTCTTATTGGTTAATCATGGGAAAACAAGAAATGTACCATGGCACATAATTTATTGAAAGGCAAAAAAGGCCTGATATTTGGCGCTTTGGATGAAAAATCCATCGCATGGAAAGTAGCCGAAAAAGCACATGAAGAGGGCGCTGAAATTGTACTCAGCAATACACCCGTGGCTATACGCATGGGGCAAATCGACGAGCTGGCTGAAAAAACCGGAGGCATAATTATCCCCGCTGATGCCACCGATGTTGACGACCTGAACAAGCTGGTTGATGAGGCAATGGACTTTTTTGGCGGCAAATTTGACTTTGTCCTGCACTCCATTGGCATGTCACCAAACGTGCGCAAGGGCAAGCCTTACGACGACCTCAATTACAACTTCCTGGAAAAAACCCTGGATATATCTGCTGTGTCTTTTCATAAAGTGTTGCAGGTGTGCCGGAAAAAGGACGCTATTAATGACTGGGGATCAGTGGTAGCCCTTACTTACGTGGCTGCCCAGAAAACCATGTACGAATACAACGATATGGCCGACGCCAAATCTCTGCTGGAAAGCATTGCCCGCAGCTTTGGCTATATATACGGACAGGATAAAAAAATCCGCATCAATACCATCTCCCAGTCGCCAACCATGACCACTGCAGGTTCTGGTGTAAAAGGCATCGACTTGCTGCTGGATTTTTCAGAACGAATGTCCCCGTTGGGTAACGCTACCGCAGATGAGTGTGCCGATTACAGCATCATGATGTTTTCGGATTTTACCAGAAAAGTCACCATGCAAAACCTCTTCCATGATGGAGGTTTCAGCAGCATGGGGATGAGCCTCCGTGCCATTGAACAATACAACAAGAGTTTTGAAGATTGCGATGAGAAATCACCGGACTAACTGGCTGGCGGAGAAAATTGAAGGATGAATAAATACGGCTTTTGCCCAAAACGCAAAAAATCCTATCTTTAAACCATGCCATCCTTCACCACATACAATTCCACCGGCATGGAAAA
>JBKGYK010000005.1:0-57173 GCA_046546095.1 Bacteroidales bacterium | reverse complement strand
ACAAATGATGTTGTAACCAATCAGATCATTGTGAATTAAAACCATCAACGCATCAATGTAAGACATGCTTAAAATCGGCCTGCAGCGTTTTGCTCTTTGTGGTTAACATCGCTTTAGTCCCGCACCTTTTTTTCCCATTCCCAGGCAGAGCGGATGGTGTCATCCAGGCTACTTTTGGCTGTCCAGCCAAGCACCTTATTGGCTTTTGTCGTATCGGCATACACCACCGGCACATCACCGGCACGGCGGTCGGCAATGCTGTAATTCAGTTTTTTACCGGATACACGCTCAAAACTATTTACCATGTCAAGCACAGATACACCTTTTCCTGTACCGAGATTGAAATACTCGTAATTTTTATCCTGTTCGCCTTTTACCATACGCTGCACGGCAATCACATGGGCTCTTGCCAGATCCACAACATGAATGTAATCGCGAATGCAGGTGCCATCGGGCGTGTCGTAATCGTCGCCAAAAATTTTCAGTTCGTCGCGAATGCCAAAGGCTGTCTGGGTAATGAAGGGCATAAGGTTGTTGGGAATTCCCTGTGGCATTTCCCCGATTTTCCCTGACGGATGTGCCCCGATCGGGTTAAAATACCGTAAGCTAATGGCATTAAAGGCTTCATCGGCACGGCACACATCCTGCATGATTTCTTCAGCGATGCGCTTGGTGTTGCCATATGGCGACATGGCCGGTTTAAACGGGGCTTTTTCGGTAACAGGAAGCTCGTCGGGATCGCCGTACACCGTACAGGAAGAGCTGAACACCAGCGATTTTCTGTCTTTTTCGCTCATCACCTGCATGAGGTTAGTCAGGGAGGTGAGGTTGTTTTCGTAATAATCCAGCGGCTTTTCATGCGATTCGCCCACCGCCTTGTAGGCAGCAAAATGTATGGCGGCCTGTATGTCCGGATGGGCATCAAAACAGGCTTCTATGGCTGCTTTGTTGCGCAAATCCTCTTTCAGAAAATCCGGACGCACGCCGGTAATGGACTCGATGCCATCCAATACCTCAATGCCGGCGTTGTACAAATTGTCCATCACGACAACTTCAAAACCGGCATTGATTAATTCCACAACAGTGTGAGACCCGATGTAGCCCAGGCCACCGGTAACCAGTATTTTCTGTTTTGACATAGTTTATTTTTTGATGTCCATGTTTTCCAGATACTGGTTTACAATTTTCTGGATGTATTTGCCAATTACATCAAACTCCAGATTGACAATGGTACCGGGTTTGAAGGTATGGAAATTGGTAACATCGTAGGTAAACGGAATGATGGCCACCTGAAACTGATCGTCCTGCGAATTCACCACTGTTAGTGACACACCATTGACAGAAACGGACCCTTTTTCCACGGTAATGTTTCCTTTGCTGCGGTCGTATTTAAACGTAAAGTACCAGCTTCCGTCGGCTTCTTTTACCTCCACACATTCAGCGGTCTGATCGACATGGCCCTGCACGAGGTGTCCGTCAAGCAGTTTATCCATGGTCATGCTGCGCTCGAGATTCACTTCAGAGCCCACTTCCAGCAGTCCGAGGTTGGATTTCTGCAGGGTTTCATCCACGGCGGTGATGGTGTATTCCTTTTTGGGTTTATTCACATCCACCACGGTAAGGCAAACCCCGTTATGGGACACCGACTGATCTACTTTGAGTTCATCGGCAAATGAGCATGTCATGGTAATATGCAGATTTCCTTTGTCTCTTTCGAGTTTTACAACCTTTGAGGTTTCTTCAACAATTCCTGAAAACATAATATTTGTTTTTAATGTTTGTTAGGATGTAAAAATACAGATTCTAAAGCACAGCATCAAAAAAAAGGAGAATTTTCAAACAGTAAAGCAGCAAGTATTTCATACAACAACTAATGGTAAAACAAACAATTTATTTGTTGACGAAACCATCATTCACTGAGGAAATCTCGTATGTGAATTACCTGAATGCCTCCATGAGAGGCTCCGGTATATTTATCAAAGGTGATCAGGGTTTTTGGATAGTTGTTGTCAATTTTCTCTAGATTTCCCAGCTCACGATTGATGGTTTTGGTTTCCGTTAGCCTAAGGGAAACCTGATAATAATTCGTTTCCCCCTGCTTTTCCGCGACAAAATCAATTTCATTGTGGTCGATTTTTCCAACACTTAGCTTAAAATTCTTTGTCAACAGGTGGTTATATACTGCATTTTCAAGAATTTTACCCTTATCCTCAAGGCGATATCCCCAAATGCCATTGCGAATGCCAATGTTTTCAAAATAGATTTTTTCACCAAATTCAAACATCCGCTTGCCTTTGATATCATAGCGAGGTACTTTGTGCACCAGGAAAGCATTTTTGAGATATTCCAGATATCGCTGAACCTGCAATGATGAGACTTTTATGCCCTGGGATTTTAAGTAATCACTGATCTTTTTTGCAGAAAACAAACTGCCCGTATGCTGGGCCAGAAAAAGAACAAGTTGCTCAAGAAAACCAGAATTTCTAATGGAATAACGGTTTATTACATCTCTGTATATCACGCTTGAATAAATATTTTTCAGGTATTCAAAAATAATCTCATCATTAAGGGGGAGGTGTTTCAGGTATGGCAATCCACCATATTTCAAATATTTATCCAATGCATCATCCGAATCCTTTAGCCTATGAAACATTAAAAACTCTGTATAAGTCAAACTGTAAATTTGAATTTCAATATATCTGCCGCTAAGGTTACCAGCCACGTCAGTTGATAACAAATTTGCATTGCTTCCGGTACAAAATAGTTCAACATTATCAATTAACATCAGTGATCGAAGTGCCAATGGAAAATTTTCTATATCCTGAATCTCATCAATGAAAACATAATTATTGGCACTGCTCCGCATGTTGGATACTACATAGCCATGCAAATCATCAGCGTTTTTGATGTGTGAAAAGCTTAGATCTTCTTTATTTATACTAATGATATGTGCATCTTTATCCTCTGTAGTGATATATTCCATTAACTGATACAAAAAATAACTCTTCCCAACACGACGCTGACCCGTAAATACTTTAATCAGGTTTTTCCCAATGAAGGGAATTACCCGATCAAGATAAAGAGGCCTCTGTATGATGTTTTTACCCTCATGCATCTTTAATCACATTTTAATCTTTTACAAATATAGCACTTTATTTTAATTATAATTAAAACTTTTTTGACATTTATCTATTTTTTCCGCTTGTCAAACAGTGGAAATGTGAATTATCACCTCTCCACTACGCCACTACCTGCTATTTGCGTCAAATGAGAATATTTTTTAGCTTTGTTTACTAAGTTTTTGTACATGAGAAGCATCAACATCAACAAACGAAAAATCATCAACGACCCGGTACACGGGTTTATCACCATTAAGCATGAGCTGGTATTTGACCTCATGGAACACTCGTATTTCCAGAGGTTGCGCCGCATTTGTCAGTTGGGGCTCACCTATCTGGTGTATCCCGGAGCCGTTCATACCAGATTTCATCATGCCATTGGTGCTATGCATCTGATGAGCATGGCCATTGATGTGATCCGCAGCAAAGGCCACAGCATTACCGATGAAGAAGCCGAAGCGGTGATCATTGCCATATTGCTTCACGACATCGGTCACGGGCCGTATTCTCATACCCTGGAGCATGATATCGTTAGTGCCTACGATCACGAAACCCTTTCGCTGATGTACATGCAGGCACTTAACCGGGAATTTGACGGCAGGCTTGATCTGGCTATAGACATTTTCAGAGGTAAATACCACAAAGGATTTTTGCATCAGCTTGTTTCCAGTCAGCTTGATATGGACCGTCTGGATTACCTGCGCCGCGACAGCTTTTTTACCGGCGTTTCCGAAGGTGTGATCGGATCCGAGCGCATCATTAAAATGCTGAATGTGGTGGATGATCAACTGGTGGTGGATGCCAAAGGAATTTACAGCATTGAAAAGTTTCTGATTGCCCGCCGCCTGATGTACTGGCAGGTGTATTTGCACAAGACAGTCCTCAGCGCAGAAAAGCTTTTGGAAATCACCCTGCAGCGGGCCAAAGACCTGATAAAATCCGGAAAAGAACTGAATGCCAGTGATGCCTTGCTGTGGTTCCTTACACACGACAAAACACCCGAAGACGAAGTGCTTGAACGGTTCAACAAACTGGATGACAGCGACATTATGTCATCGGTGAAAGCCTGGGTTAAACATGATGATCGTGTTTTATCGGATTTATCGGATCGCTTGATGAACCGGCGGCTGTTCCGCATTGAACTACAGAAAAATCCCATTGACCCGGCTTATATTGAAGATATCAGAAAACGGATTGAAAAACGCTTCGACCTTTCTCCCACCGAAGCAGCTTATTACCTGTATACAGGCGAAACATCCAACGCAGCATACAGCAGCATGGACGAAAAAATCAACATATTGAAACACGGCAAATTGTACGACCTTACAGAAGCTTCAGACATGTTTGATCAGTCTACCCTCAGTCACAATGTGATAAAATATTATCTTTGCTACCCGAAAGAAGTAATGTAAACATACTAAAAACAATGAAATATACAGCCAAACAAATTGCTCAGTACCTGAAAGGCGAAGTGGACGGAGATCCCAAAGTAAAAGTCAACGATATCAGCAAAATTGAAGAGGGCAAACCGGGGAGCCTGAGCTTCCTGGCCAATCCGAAATACACACCATACATATACGAAACCGATGCCTCCGTTGTGCTTGTGAGGAAAGATTTTGAGCCTGAAAAGGCTGTTAAGGCCACACTTATCCGCGTAGATGATCCCTATCAGGCATTTGCAGGCATACTGAAGATGGTAAACGAAAGCGTACACAACAAAAAAGGCAAAGAAGAACCGCATTTCATTGGCAAAGACAGTAAAATCGGAAAAGGAATTTATCTGGGAGCTTTTGCTTACATCGGCCACAATGTAAAAATCGGCAAAAACTGCAAAATCTATCCCAACAGTTACATTGGTGATAATGTACAAATCGGTGACAACGTAACCATATATGCCGGTGTGAAAATATATCACGCCTGCTTCATTGGAAACAACTGCATCATTCATGCCGGCGCGGTTATCGGTTCGGATGGTTTTGGCTTTGCCCCGGATGACAAGGGCAATTTCCATAAAATTGAACAGGTTGGCATCGTGCGCATTGAAGATGATGTGGAAATTGGCGCCAACACCACAATTGATCGTGCCACCATGGGCGAAACCCTGATTAAAAAAGGCGCCAAACTGGACAACCTGATTCAGGTTGCTCACAATGTCAGCATAGGCGAAAAAACCGTATCAGCTGCACAGGTTGGTATCAGCGGTTCTACCAAAGTAGGAGCCGGCTGTATGTTTGGCGGTCAGGTTGGCATCGCCGGTCACCTTACCATTGGCGACAGAGTTAATATCGCTGCCAAAGCCGGTGTTCCGGGCAATGTAAAATCCGGAGAAACCATTATGGGAAGCCCGGCAATCCCCGCCAGAGAATTCAAACGCAGCTTTATCATGCAAAAACACCTTCCCGACATGCGCGAAGACATCAGGAAGTTAAAACGGGAAATTGCTGAATTGAAAAACGCCAGAGATTAATCAGGAAAATCATTCTGTGCCAGTCCACAACCTGGCAGGTTAACATGATTCGAAGGTTTAGCTTAGTTATAGCAAATTATTATATTCCGTTAGGCGATGTGCCGAAGCACAGATGCGGTATATTGCAGAGACGCACGGGCTGATTAGCTTTACCAGCGCACTGCGGTCAACGCTTCGGGAGGCTGTGTTTTCCCATCAAATTTAATCTCCTGATTATCTGCTGCTTAATTATTCGGTTTTTTTTAATTGATTCATAATGTTATTTTTGCCAACAAATCAATAATACGTTTTGCATTTACTGGACATGAGATCAAAGCAAACAACAATAAAAAAATCTGTAACAATGCAGGGAATTGGCCTTCACACCGGGGCTGCAGTTGAACTCACCATGAAACCTGCTCCGGCAGATCACTGGTATAAATTCAAGCGCATCGACATTGAAGGAGGGCCTGTTATTGACGCAATCGCGGATAATGTTACAGATACTTCAAGGGGCACAACCATTACCATAAACGACATACGTATCAGCACAATAGAACATTTACTGGCTGCAGCCTATGGTCTGGGCATAGACAATGTTCTCTTTGAGCTTAACGGCCCTGAGGTACCCATACTTGACGGCAGTTCCAGGTATTGGGTAGAAGCTTTACAGGAAGCCGGTACTGAATATCTTGAGGAAGACAGATTTGTATTTGAATTCAGGGAAAAACAGGAATTCAAACTTGAGGAAAAAAACATTGAAATTACTTTATATCCGGACAACAAATTCCGTCTGAATGTTCTGGTTGATTATGAATCAACCGAGCTGGTCAACCAGTTTGCCAGCATGGATGATCTGGAAGATTTTTCAAAAGAAGTTGCACCCAGCCGCACCTTTGCTTTTTTGAGTGAGCTGGAACCCTTGTTTAACGCCGGCCTGATTAAAGGAGGCGATCTTGACAATGCCATTGTACTTGTTGACAAAGTGTATTCAGAGGAAGAATTCCAGCGTCTGGCCAATTTATTTAACAAGCCCGACATTCAGGTAAAAACCCATGGTGTACTGAATAATCTGGATTTGCATTTTATCAATGAACCTGCACGTCATAAAATGCTTGACATAGTCGGAGATCTGGCACTTGTAGGCTATCGCATCAAAGGCAATGTTATTGCCAAGCGGCCGGGGCATCATGCCAATACAGAAATGGCCAAAACCCTGCGTAAGCATATCATCAAAGAATTACGCAAGCCCAACATTCCGGCATACAATCCGGAAGAAAAGCCTCTGTACGACAGCAATGATATAAAAAATATATTGCCGCATCGCTCTCCGTTTTTGTTTGTTGACAAGGTTCTGAGTTTAACCGAAAAAGAAGTCGTCGGCATCAAAAATGTTACACTTGACGAACCGTTTTTTGTTGGTCATTTTCCTGCCGAACCGGTAATGCCAGGGGTTTTGCAAATAGAAGCCATGGCACAGGTAGGCGGTATTCTTGTTCTGAATACAGTACCCGATCCTGAGAACTATCTTACATTTTTCATGAAAATTGATAAGGTAAAATTCAGAAAACAAGTCATTCCCGGTGACACCCTGATTATGAAAATGGTATTGCTTCAGCCGATCCGGCGCGGCATTGCTTATATGAAAGGAGAAGCTTTTGTCGGAGAAAAACTTGTATGTGAAGCTGAACTGACTGCTCAAATTGTAAAAAACAAATAAAATGAATCAACCCTTGTCATACGTACATCCGGACGCAAAGATTGCTTCAAATGTTGTCATTGAACCCTTTGTCAACATCAATAAAAACGTTGAAATCGGCGAAGGTTGCTGGATAGGCCCCAATGCCACCATCATGGAAAATGTAAAAATCGGCAAAAACTGCAAGATTTTCCCGGGTGCTGTCATAGGTGCCATACCCCAGGATCTGAAATACCAGGGCGAAGAAACTTATGTTGAAATCGGAGACAACAATACCATACGGGAATTTGTCACCGTAAACAGGGGTACTGCCGCCAAACAGATAACAAAAATCGGCAATGACAATCTGATCATGGCCTATTCTCATATTGCGCATGACTGCGTACTGGGCAGCAGAATCATCATGGCCAATGCCGTGCAACTGGCCGGAGAAGTTCAGGTTGACGACTGGGCGATTATTTCAGGTACAGCTGCTGTTCATCAGTTTGTACACATTGGCGCACACTCGATTATAGCCGGAGGTTCACTTGTGGGTAAAGATGTTCCTCCCTACACCAAAGCCGGGCGTTATCCCCTGACATTTACCGGTGTCAACTCCATCGGCCTGAGAAGACGCAATTTCAGCAATGAAAAAATCAACGAAATTCAGGAAATATACCGCAAGCTATTCAACAACGGCATGAACAGAAGTCAGGCAATCGACTATATTGAGGCGGAAATGCACGCCACAAAAGAACGCGATGAAATCATCCTTTTCGTTAGAAATTCAAAACGCGGTATCATCAAAGGGTATTTTGAAAAATAATATACCCACAATAGGGTAATTTTCAATTTTCTGCTTTTTCTTCATCACTTAGCGGATTCCATCCCTGTGCCTGTAATGGTATTTCATTGCCGTTGCGTGCCACCAGCATGTATCCCTGGCTTTCAGGCAGCATGTGCCCGATGATTGAAATTCCGGGAATTGACGGAATTTTTTCATGTTCCGACAACGGCACCGTAAACAAGAGCTCATAATCTTCTCCCCCATTCAGGGCAGCAATGCCGGGATCCATATTGAACTCTTCGGCAACTTTGCGTGTTTCAATGCCAATGGGAATTTTATCTTCAAACAGGCGGCATCCAAGTCCGGATTGTTTGGCAATATGTAAAATATCAGAAGATAAACCATCGGATATATCAATCATGGCCGAAGGTGTAATGCCATTGTCTGCAAGAAGGCCGGTTACATCTTTGCGGGCTTCCGGTTTCAGTTGCCGCTCCAGTACATAGGGATACTGATTCAGTTTTGGCTGTATCCGGGGATCTTTCATATAAATCTTCTTCTCTCTTTCCAGCAATTGCAAACCCAGATAGGCAGCACCCAGGTCTCCTGAAACACATATCAGCTCCTTGTTTTTTGCTGTACTGCGTTTAACAGCCTTTCCCTTTTCTGCCGATCCGATGGCCGTGATGCTGATTGCAACACCGGTGAGAGAACTGGTTGTATCTCCACCCACAATATCCACATGATGTATTCTGCAGGCTTCTTTCATTCCGGCATACAAATCATCCAGGGCCTGCAGGGAAAATTTTGATGAAATGGCAATGGAAACAATCACCTGCTCAGGCTTCCCGTTCATGGCATATATATCGCTCAAATTGACGATAATGGATTTATATCCCAAATGTTTCAACGGTGTATATACCAAATCGAAGTGAATGCCCTCCATCAGAATATCAGAGGTCACCAGGGTTTCACGCCCGCCATGATCTAAAATGGCTGCATCGTCACCTATACCGTAGATGCTGGATTCATTTGTTGTTTTGATGTCGGAAGTCAGGTGATCAATCAATCCAAACTCACCCAGTTCCTTTATGCTCTTTTTTGTCATAAGCCAGATTTTACTGCAAAAGTAAGTATTGTTTGGCAAAGAATTTGTTAGTTAAGGATATAAAAATGACTCTGCCAGCATATTGCTTTGCCCGCTGACTGATTTTTTTTCGTACATTTGTTGAAAAGCTGCTGATATGAAAAATATTATATTTCTTTTATTTGGTTTCTGTTTCCTGCCGGGACACAGTCAGGACCTGGCTGTTTACACTGATTATCTTGATAAAGTGCAGCTTTTCGATGGGGGGGAATTCACTGAACTGGAACATTTGCCATTGAAATCATACCAAATTGGAAATACCTGCCTTGGCTATGAAGACAATGCAGAAAATTTCAAAATATATTACAATCATTATACACACAAAATCAACAGCTTTGTAAGCAACTATACGGTTACGGATAATCTTGTGGCATTCAACCTCAACAGTCAGCTCAAGGTATTTGATCAGGGCAATACAGAGACCTTATCAACACTGGTCGGAAAATATGCTGTGGGTGATGAAATGGTAGCCTTTTTCGACCGTCAGCAACAGATATTCAAAGTGTATTACATGGGTGAAGTCTTTGAACTTTACGATGGACTGGCCGGTGATGAAGCAACAAAATTTTCTGTTGGAGAAAACACCATGATCTACCGTGACAACCGCAATTACCTGAACCTGTTTTATCAGGGTGAAATTTTTGATCTCTTATACGAGGACAGGGCTGTTTCCTATAAGGTCGGCCGGGATATGGCGGCATGGGTAGAAGCGCCTATGAACAACTTTCACGTCTTTCATAAAGGGAATTTCATTGAGCTTGAAACCTTTGAACCAAAATCATACAGCATAGGTGACGGATTTCTGGCCTATCTGGATTCCAACGATTATCTGAAAATATATGACGGTGAAGAAATTATTACCGTTACTTTTGATACGCCCGGAATGTATGAAGTAATCGATGAGTTGTTGATCTATACTATACAGGATTACTTTAAGGTATACTGGCAGGGGCAATCCTACACTCTTGAGAATTTTAAACCTGAAAACTACGTATGTGATATGAACATACTTGCCTGGGAGGATGAGCAGGGAAATCTGAAAGTTTTCGACAGAGGACGCATCGGAACCATTTCATATGAAGATATAAACACACTTGAATGCCACGGACATACTGTTTTTTACAGCTATGGCGTACAATCCAATGACATTTACTGGCACGGAGATATCTACACGGGCGAATAGTGCAGGATATTCAGAAATACAGGCAGGCAATTAAAGCAAAGGCCATTGAACTGGGTTTTGATGCTGTGGCCATTACTAGTCCGGACATCCCGGATAATCAAATCAGCATTTTTTCAGAATGGATAGCCACAGGCAAACATGCAGGTATGGATTATATGGAAAAATACGCTGATCTGCGTAAGCATCCTGAAATCTTATTCCCCGGGACCAAATCCGTGATCATGCTCTTAAAATCATATCAGCGTTCAAACCTGCCCGATATGCCCTGGAAGGTTTCCCGTTATGCTCTGGGAAAAGATTACCATAAACGTCTGAAAAAACGGATGAAAAAGCTTCAGGCAGCCATAAAGGATATTACAGGAGAAGATTTCAAATCCCGGCCTTTTGTGGATTCTGCTCCGGTTATGGAGCGTAGCCTGGCACTAAAATCAGGACTGGGCTGGATTGGCAAAAACACCTGCCTGATAAACCGCAGCCTGGGTTCCTATGTTTTTATTGCGGAATTGTTTACTGATCTGGAACTGACTGCCGATAAAGCCGGGACAAAAAGCCTTTGCGGCAACTGCAGGCTCTGTATTGAGGCCTGCCCGACACAAGCCCTTACAGACCGGGGTATGGACGCCGGACGCTGCATATCTTACCACACCATTGAAAGCAAAACAGACATCCCGGAATGGATGCATGACAAACTGAATGGATGGGTTTTTGGTTGCGATATTTGTCAGGAAGTCTGCCCATGGAACAAAAAACCAGTGAACAATGATGATCCCGATTTTCAGCCTGGCAATCATCTGGATAAAATCAGTATCCGCAATTTATCCCAAATGAGTGATATGGAGTTCAATACTCTATTTGCCGGCACTCCATTCAGGCGCACAGGCAGGGAAAAACTGCTCAGCAACCTGCTTTCAGCAGAAAAGGGAAACAAAATGCGTAATACAGATATCTGAACATCTGTGAAATACCTGAGTCTATTGGCTAAAATGAGCGAAAACCCATAATTTTACGAGCTTCCTTCAGTGTTTTTGATGCACTATCCCGGGCTTTTTCGCGTCCCAGGCGCACTACTTTACGCAGATAATCATCATCCTTCTCAATGGCCTCAATGCGCTCACGTAGCGGAGCAATTTCCCTGTTTATATCGTCAGCAAGCTGATTTTTTAAATCCCCGTAACGGATGGTGCAATTGGCATAATCATCTTTGAAAGACTGCAATACATCCGGATCCGACACCTGCTCCATAATGGTAAATAAGTTATTGACAGGTTCACTCACAGGAGAATTTTTTTCCTGGGGACCGGCATCTGTTTTTGCTTTCATGACCTTTTTTCGCAATTGCTTTTCCGTATCCGAAAGGTACAATCCGTTACCTTCTGATTTTCCCATTTTTCCCGATCCATCAAGGCCGGGAATCTTCACAAGTTCGTTGTCAAAATTATAGGCTTTGGGAATTTTAAAGAAGTCCTCACCATACATGCGGTTAAACCGTTTGGCAAACTTTCTGGCCATTTCAAGATTTTGTTCCTGATCCTTTCCTACCGGCACATGGCTTGCCTGATGAATGAGAATATCAGCAGCCATAAGCACCGGATATGTGAGCAAGCCTGCATTGACATTATCAGGTTGCTTTCTGGCCTTTTCCTTAAATGAAGTGGTACGCTCCAGCTCACCCAGATAAGCATTCATACTCAGCAGCAAATACAACTCCGGGATTTCCGGAACATCACTTTGTATGTAGATGGTAGCAATTTCGGGATCAATCCCGGCTGCCAGGTATTCCACCAAAACCTGACGAACGTTATCATGCAGTCCGGAAGGTGTGGGATGTGTTGTTAAAGAATGATAGTCGGCAATAAAAAAATAACATTCATGCTCATGCTGAAGCTTAACAAAATTACTGACAGCACCCAGATAATTACCCAGATGCAACTTCCCTGTGGAGCGGATTCCACTCAATACTCGTGCCATGGTATCTAAACTTTTTTGGTCCTAATTATTAACAGTTAAAATGCTTTCCATTTTTTCCGGATCTGAAAGAATTTCCAAAGCCTTTTCAACATCAGGATCAGAATGCAGACCGTACTTTATTTGTCCTTCCTGATAATAATACCTGCCAACAATTTCATTGGCCAGCAAATCAGAAATCTCATCTTTAAAGAGTTTCAGGTCTTTCTCCCTGTCATGAGCAATTTTTTCAGCCAGTGCATTAAATTCATCTTTGGCTATTTCGTAGTATTTTTCTTTTTCAGCCACAGCTACCAGTTCCTTTAATTGCTTTTCGCTGCTTGTTTCATAATCAAATGATTTTTGATCAAGGAACTCAATGAAATTCTCATAAGTAGAATCTGTCAGCGAATAATTCTCCGGAGCAGGAATGCTGTCATGATGGTAACTATAGATATTGGCATAGTTGAAAATCATCTGATCGCGCATCAGGTAAGAACTCACCTTACTGAGCACCTCTTCTTCAGTTTCGATATCCGGCATGATGCCACCACCGTCTTTTACAATTCTGCCATTTCTGGTTTCAAATTCGGAGATAATGCTGTCGGGAATACGGCCCACGCTGCCATCTTCATTGCGGTGAGCATAATCGAGAGCCTGAATACAACGACCACTTGGAATGTAGTATTTTGCTGTTGTAACTTTTAGCTTGGCATTGTAGCTCAGTTCCCGTGTAGTCTGCACCAGTCCTTTTCCAAATGTACGCTTGCCGATTACAACTGCTCTGTCAAGGTCCTGCATACAACCGGCCACAATTTCGCTGGCTGATGCCGATCTGCTGTTTATAATCACGGTCAGGGGAATTTCAGTATCATACGGCTTCATCCCGGCAGTATATTCTTTGTTCCATCGCTCCACCTTGCCTTTGGTACTGACAACAGGAGAGCCCTGGGGTATAAACAGGTTGCAAATCTTTACAGCTTCTATCAACAGGCCTCCGGGATTATTTCTCAAATCCAGTACCAAAGATTTTGCATTTTGTTCTTCTTTCAGATTTTCAACCGCCTTTTGGACTTCAGAAGCGGCCTTATTGGTGAAACTACTCAATCGCACATAACCAACTTCATCGTTAAGCATACCATAATACGGTACCGGATTTACCTGCACTTTACGTCGCTCTATACTGACTTTCTCTTCTTTTTCTGTAACGGCACGCTCAATGGTGAGTTTTACTTCAGTGCCGGGTTGTCCTTTCAGCAATTCACTCACCTGTTCTGTTTTTTTACCTTTCAGACTGATACCATCAACTTCTAACAACTTGTCTCCTGCCTTAATTCCGGCCTCATCTGCCGGAAATCCTTCATATGGTTCTGAAACGACAACATATTTTCCTTGTTTTCTGATCAATGCACCGATTCCGCCATACTGGCCTGTTGTCATAAAGTTCAGGTCTTCAATTTTTGATTCCGGGATATACACAGTGTACGGGTCCAGGGATTCCAGCATTTCATCTATGCCTTTTTTTACGCTTTCTCCATAATCAACATCATCCACATAATAAAGGCTGAGTTCTTTAACCAGGGAGGAAAAAATATCCAGATTTTTCACAAGCTCAAAATTACTGCTGGTATATCCGGTAAATAGCAAAGCCGACAGTCCGACAAATAAGGCTGTGGTGATACTGATTATTTTGGTTTTGTGTTTTTTAAAGACATCCTTCATAGTGATTGCTCGTTTGATAGTAAATCAGTTAAACGTTGTAAAGTTAGAATTATTTTTGATTCGATTTCCGAATAATCAGGGATATCCCCTGACAGGTAAATGACAGCCAGATTGAGCTTTTTTTTCTGCCTGACGAGTTTTGCCTCCAGTTCTGCATTGTGGGTTCGCCACGCTTCTCTGATCAGCCGTTTTATGTGATTTCGTTTTACTGCTGAGTGATGATACTTTTTGGGTACGGAAATCATGATCGCACTGCGGCTTTCAGCAATATCCGCCAGGACAAAAGTATACTGGATTTTCAATGGTTTAACATAAAACTTTTTGCCATTCCGAAACAAATCTTCTGTTTCATCTTTAAGGTACAGCCGCCCTGACTTGGGAAAGTCATTTTCCTTGCTCGTGTTCCCCTTGTTTTTGTCAGGCATGCCTGCGATTTTATTTTCTGCTTCGTTTGTTGTGCTCGCTGATGTACCGATCAAGTGCCATACTCATTGACGGAGCTTTGGGCTGTGGTACTTTCACATCCAGTCTGAGACCTGCATCCTCAACTGACTTATGGGTTGTAGGGCCAAAAGCCGCTATCCTTGTTGAATTTTGTTCAAAATCCGGAAAATTATGCAGCAATGACTGTATCCCGGATGGACTGAAAAATACGAGTACGTCGTAATCAACATCTGAAAGATCTGACAAGTCGGCATGCACGGTTTCGTACATATCTGCACGGGTAAAATCAATTCCGGCTATTTCCAACTTATCAGGGATATTCTTTTTGGATACCGTACTCATGGGCAAAAGAAATTTTTCCCCATTGTGCTTTCTGATAATTTTCAGTAGGTCATCAAATTTTCCGTCACCATAAAATATTTTCCGTTTTCTGTAAACGATGTATTTCTGCAGGTAAAATGCTACAGACTCTGAAACACAAAAGTACTTCCAGTGATCCTCAACCGGAATTTTCATTTCTTCACAAATACGAAAGAAATGGTTAACGGCAGTACGGCTTGTAAAAATAAACGCACCATGATCTGCGATATTAATTTTTGAGCGACGAAAGTCCTGAGCAGAAATGCCTTCAACCTGGATGAAAGGTCTGAAGTCAATATCCAGCTTGTGCTTTTCAGCCAGGTCAAAAAATGGTGATTTCTCTGAAGCAGGTTTTGGCTGTGAAACCAGAATCCGTTTAATCTTTGATCCCATAAAATTTCTCGTGTTTTAAATAATACCCGTTATGTACTTTAACAAGACAAAAACGGGCAGTAATTCGAGGGCACAAAGATACAAAAAAATGATGATAAACGAAATTCTGTTTGCAAAAGCAATTTGCAATCCGCGGTAAACTTTTATCAGAAACAGCAGAACAAACAATCCTGCAAATAAAAAAATGATGATGTTTCCTGCTTCGGGGGGGAAATACAGCATGCCTGCAATTGCCGGAAACAAAAGAAGTCCGAACCATTTATTCAGTCCCATCCATGCTTGTGTGTAGGTTGCCTGAATCTCCCCGGCATAGGTTAAAAAACCCACCAGATGATACAGGACAATACGAATCAGATAATAGCCGGCAATTACCGAAAAAACGATGAGAAAATTGATCATTTCCGGATGTGGGGGCAGGGACAAGGAATGATACTTTATTGCCAAAAACATCATCATACCCAGATTAACCAAAAACACCAGGTTAAGGATGATTGCATTTCTCTGACTCAGGGTATTCTGTTTGTCGTCCCGCAGTTTTTCAGTTTCATTTTTACTGAAGGTTGATTTCAGCAGGCGGACAAACAATCTGGGGTTTTGATAATAAGCCCTCAATACGGCAAGCAAGCCTGCAACCAGGATAATCAGGAAGTAATCCTTCCAGTAAGGATAAGTTATCGGCAGGCCTTCAAACATTTAATTGAGCACGAAATCTGTGGTGCCAATCTTATATCCGTCCATGTACAACTCTACATCATACTTTCCTGCCAGCAAACTCTGCTGTACATCGTAATATATCACCACATCAAGAAACTGACCGTCATACTGTACCTCACGACTGGCAGAATATGCCAGATTCTCCTCCTCGTAAGTAAAAACATTATCATCGTCATCCATCAAAATATAACCATCAGGCCTCACAATACGCAAATATATTGTACGTGGTCCGGGTTCTGCAACACTGTTTTCTGTCAGTGTAAAATTGGTTTCAATTTTATCAACTTTTCCGGCTTTATCTGTTTCCCTGTCCGAGCTAAAGAAGTTATCTTTCTTATACGGCTGTGAAACAATATTGGTGGCTTTTACCATCGCGGCTTTTTCAACGGTGAGCTCCAGCTGATCGTTTTTATTAACCACTTCATCCATTTCGTATTGCAAACGCTGGTTGCTTTCCCTTACCTCATTGTTTTCTGCCGTCAGTTGTGTATTTAACTGATTCAGCGAATCAATCTGATAAACATAGGATTTCATAATCCCCCGCAGGGTTTGCACTTCATCCTTATATTTCCGGATAACTTCCGCATTGTTGGCTTTTACTGTTTTGAGTTCATCCAGCAAAACGGAGATTTTTTCCTTTTCTTCATCAAGTTTTTCTGCCATACTATCATTTTCTGTACTGATGGAATCATAATCAGTGTATAGTTCCTCCAGATCCTCTTCTATGAAATCCTTGGCAGAAACAGTCTCTTTCAGATCTGTTTCCAGTCTGTCGTAATTCTGATTGAGATCAATGTACAAATAACCTACGACACCGATGGCAATCACCATTAGGATGATCAGCAGGGTCAGCAATCGGGTTGTTTTGTTCTTGTCCGTATTTTTATCCAAATTTTCCATAATTCTTATTCTTCTGTTTAGCTTACAAAAATACTGATTTATCAACGAAAAAAGAAATATATCTATTGCCTCAAAAATTTGTGAGCATGAATGTTGTGTTACAAGGTCAGGGCAGACAATAATGTGAATCCCAAAATTGCTTCAGACATAATGTTTTGATTTTTTACTTTTGCAATGATTATATTTGTACTTTTGATTTGCAAAACTGAAGAACAAATGAAAATTCACAGCATAGAGACGGAAAACTTTAAGGTAGACGGTGGTGCCATGTTTGGCGTAGTGCCAAAAGTTTTGTGGCAGAAATTGTATCCGGCAGACGAAAACAATCTCTGCCCCTGCGCCTGCCGTTCTATGCTGATTCAGGAGAATGAAAAAAACATTCTGGTTGATGCCGGCATAGGCAACAAGCTACATCCCGATTTCGCCAGACATTATCATTTGTTTGGTGAGGAAACTTTGCTTGCCTCCCTGAAAAAAATCAATGTAGAACCGGAAGATATCACGGATTTAATTCTCACACATCTGCATTTTGACCATTGCGGTGGCGCCAGTAAAATCGAAGCCAATGGCAAGCTTAAGCTCACTTTTCCCAATGCGAAAATATGGGTAAGCAAAGCCCAGTGGGAATCTGCAAACAATCCCAACCTTCGGGAAAAACCGGCATATCTTGAAGAAAATCTAATACCGCTGAAAGAATCGGGCAAACTGCAAATATTTGAAGAGGATTTTTATTTGACACCCAATGTCAGGATACGCTTATATCATGGTCATACTTTCGGGTTAGCCACCGTATTTGTCAACACAGGCAAACAGCGCGTAATCTTTGCCGGCGATCTTCTGCCAGCCAGCCCTTATATCCGCTTACCCTACATTTCAGCATACGATATTTATCCCCTGCGAAGTCTGGATGAAAAACAAACCCTATTACAGGAAGCATATAACAATGGGGATATTCTCTTTTTTCAGCACGATATCAACACCGAAGCCTGCAGCCTGAAGCAAACGCCCAAAGGCATCAGGGAAGACAAAACCTTAAGATTGAAAGACATTGCGTAATTATCTCACATATCTGATTTTGCCTTTGGCAATATTTTTTTCCGGCTGCTCTGACAACTGGGAAACTGACAGGCAGGAAAACAAACTGACCAAACATGAATGGACACTTCATATGTATGTTGACGGTGTCGAAAATGAAATTGTTGGCATGGTGCCGACAGTGTATGTATTCAATGAAGGCGGAGAATTCATTCAGCGTCGTAATGAAGATCAGGAAGTAGACTCCAGCTGGGAACTCCTGGACGAAGAATACATCAGGATAGCCTCTTCGGTTTTTAAAATAAGGACATTGACAAACAGAATCCTGACACTTGAGTTTGGACAGGATGTCCTGTATTTTATCCCAGTGGATTAAGCATTGATTTTCAACATAGCATCCACATATTCGCGGTGATTCGCCAGCCTGGGTATTTTATGCTGACCTCCAAGCTTGTTTTTGGATTTCAGCCACTTATAAAAACTTCCGTCAGGCATAACCACTACTTCCGGAGGGCCAAGTGTCATGTTTTTATAGCGCTTGGCATCATAATCGGAGTTGAGTTCCCGAAGAGATTCATCCATGGCCTTTACGAACTTTTCAAGATCATCCGGAGGCGTAATAAATTCAAACAACCACTGATGCGCAGCATTTTTGCGGTTTTTATTAAAATACCTTGGTGCTGCGGTATATTCGCGGATTACTGCACCCGTATTCCGGCAGGCAACTTCAAGTGCTTTTTCTGCATTATCAATGATAAGCTCTTCGCCAAAAGCATTGATAAAATGCTTGGTACGACCGGTGACCCGGATTTTGTATGGCCGTATTGAGGTAAAACTCACAGTATCCCCAATTTTGTATCGCCAGAGTCCGGTATTGGTTGTAATAAGCATGGCATAATTTTTCCCGGCTTCCACCTCCCACAGCGGAATGGCTTTTGGATGATCCTTATCTGCCTCCGCCATCGGAATAAATTCATAGTAAATCCCATAATCCAGCATCAGCAACATATCATCTGTGGAAGGGTCATCCTGCATGGCAAAAAAGCCCTCAGATGCATTGTAGGTTTCCATATATTGCATTTCCGGATTTGATATCAGGCTTTTATACATATCCCGGTATGGTGAAAAACTCACTCCGCCATGGACAAACAATTCAAGATTTGGCCATACCCGACTGATATCTGATTCTCCTGAAATTTCCAATACACGCCGCAGCAGTACCAAAAACCAACTGGGCACACCTGTCATGCTTGTCACATTTGTTTTGACAGTAGTTTGGGCTATCCTTTCAATTTTTTCCTCAAACTCCTCCATCAGGGCCACATCCTGATTTGGCGCCTTCTGAAAATATGTCCAGAATGGCAGGTTGCGAATAATCACCGCGGAAAGATCGCCGTAAAAAGTCTTTTCACTGAGATTGCTACCCTTATGACTTCCGCCCAGTGCCAGGGTTTTGCCGGCAAACAGTTTCGTATCAGGATTCCTGTCGATATAAATCCCGTAAATATCCTTACCACTTCGAAAATGACATTGCTCAAGAGCTTCTTTTGAGATGGGAATAAACTTGCTCCGGTCTGATGTGGTTCCACTGGACTTGGCAAACCAACGGATATCGGTAGGCCACAAAACATTCTGTTCGCCTTTCAGAATTCTTCCGACATCATCCTTGATGTCATCGTAATCATTGACAGGCAGCCGGGTAGAAAAAGTATAGTAATCTTTGATTTCATCAAACCTGTACTTTCTGCCATATTCCGTGTTTTTTGCCAGGCTTAGCAACTCTTTAAATTGAGCATCCTGCACCTTATGTGGCCGGCGCCTGAATTCCTCTATCTGCTCTAATCTCTTGAAATTAACAAGATTAATTATAGAATTAATTACTGCCATAGTGTCTTAAATATCCAAACAAATTTGCTTATTTTTATCGAAAATAAAAACTTTATTATGAACTGGCTGGATATTATCATAGCCTTACCAGTCTTATGGCTTGGTTATAAGGGATTTAAAAACGGCCTCGTTAAAGAAATTGCGAGTCTGGCTGCCTTATTTCTCGGACTCTGGGTAGCAGTTGTATTTTCACATTATCTTGAAGACCTGATTAGCAGCAATACTAATATTGACGAAAACTATATTCCGCTTACTGCTTTTGCTGTTCTGTTTATTCTTACCGTCATTGCTGTACACCTGCTGTCGCGGAGTCTCGATAAACTTATCAAGGCAGTTGCCATGAATTGGCTCAACAAAATAACAGGTACTGTTTTCGGTGCCGCCAAAGCCCTGCTCATTATCGGTGCCCTGATTTTTCTCTTCGATCAGGTCATTGTGGTCAAACTTGATTTGATCCCGCAGTCTGTTCTGGACAATTCGCTGTTATACCAGCCATTGCAGGAGCTGATTGAATTTGTATATCCAAAATTAAAAAATATCAGACTGGAAGACTTGCAAATTCCGCAATTCAACAATGTGAACTAAGCTTCAGGAAATAATGTGCTGCTATTTCACTTTAAACCAGCATGAAATATTCCTCCTTATTAGGTGAAAACAAAGGATTTATTTTGATTTGTTAAAGATATGTCATACATTTGCAGCGAGTAAAGAAAAAACAGGGGACGGAAGTCCCCTTATTTGTTATTTTATGATTGATTATAGTACAATTAAAAACCTGATTGACAGCTCTTTAGGCGAAAGCGAATTTTTGGTTGACATAAAGATAAACAAGGCAAACCAGATAAAAGTTTTTGTTGACGGTGATGACAATTTCAATATCACAAATTGTCAGCGTATTAGTCGTGCTATTGAATCCGGGCTAGACCGTGAAAAGGAGGATTTCGAACTGGTGGTTTCTACTCCGGGTCTGGATACAGGTTTTAAAGTAAGAGAACAATTTAAAAAATATACAGGAAAGAAAGTTGATCTGGAACTCGATACAGGAGAAAAATTTACTGCTGATATCCTGGAAACAGGTGAGCAGGGAATTACGATCAGATACAAAAAAAACAAGAAAGATATACAGGAAGACCTGAAATATGAAGAAATTAGTAAAGCAAAACCCCATATCAGTTTTTAAGCAAAATTTTTGAGTATGGCACAGATGAATTTATTAGATACGTTTTCAGAATTCAAGGAACTGAAAAACATTGACCGCCCAACCATGATGAGCGTACTTGAGGAGGTGTTCAGAGCCACCTTAATTAAAATTCATGGTACAGATGAAAATTATGATATAATTATCAATGTAGACAAAGGTGACTTTGAAATCTGGAGAAACCGGGAAGTGGTTGCCGATAAAGATTTTGAAGACCCAAACACACAGATTCCCTTATCTGAAGCCAGAAAAATTGAGGATGACTATGAGGTCGGAGAAGATGTTACCGATGAAGTAAAAATGGAGGAATTTGGCCGCAGAGCAATTCTGGCATTGCGTCAAAACCTGACCAATAAAATTCTTGAACTGGAAAGAGACAATCTTTACAATAAATACAAAGGCCGTATCGAAGAAATTGTAACCGGTGAGGTTTATCAGATATGGAAACGGGAAATCCTCGTACTTGATGATGACGGAAATGAACTCATCCTGCCCCGCGAAGAGCAGATTCCTTCTGACTTTTTCCGGAAAGGTGATACCATCCGTGCGGTGGTTGAGAGAGTGGAAATGAGAAACGGTACGCCCTTAATTATCATTTCCAGAACATCAACAGTTTTCCTCGAACGCCTGTTTGAGCTTGAAGTACCTGAAATATTTGACGGCCTCATTACCATACAGAAAATCGCCCGTGTACCAGGGGAAAGAGCCAAAGTTGCAGTTGAATCATACGACGACAGGGTTGATCCTGTTGGTGCCTGTGTTGGAATGAAAGGAAGCCGTATCCATGGAATTGTCAGGGAATTGCGGAACGAAAATATTGATGTAATCAATTACACCAGCAACATCCAATTGTTTATCCAGAGAGCACTCAGCCCTGCTAAAGTAAACAATGTGGCGCTCAAGGATAACGGACGTGCTGATGTATACCTTGACCCCGAGCAAGTATCACTGGCAATCGGGAAAAACGGCCACAACATTAAACTCGCAAGCCAACTGACCGGCTATGAAATTGATGTATACCGTGAAGTAGGAGAAGATGAAGAAGATGTGGATCTTGATGAATTCTCTGATGAAATAGAAGACTGGGTCATTGACCAATTGAAGGCTATCGGACTGGATACAGCAAAAGCTGTACTGGAACTTTCAAGGGATGACCTGATCAACAGAACAGACCTTGAAGATGAAACCATAGATAATGTTCTGAATATCCTTAATTCGGAATTCGAATAAATTTTCGGTTTTGTTTACAGATAAAATTTTTGGGACTAGAAGAAACTTATGGCAGCAAAAAAACGACTGAGTAAAATAGCAAAGGAATTTAACCTTGGGATCACTACCATCGTTGAATTTCTCGAAAAGAAAGGATTTGAGGTAGAATCAAATCCAAACACCAAGATTCCACCTGAATGTTATGACATTCTTCTGGATGAATTTGGCGATCAAATCACTGTGAAAGAAAAAGCACAGGGAGTATCACAACGCATCAAAGAGCGCAGGCAGGAACATCGCAGCGGCTCAGATGAAAGTGATGAAACAGCAGAAGAGGACAAGGCTACTGAAGAAGAAGCTGTCACTGAAGAAGCTGAAGAAAGTAATGACTTCCTCATCAAGGACAATTCAGCCTCCACTGGGGACCTGAGCTCTGAGATCAAAGATAAAGCCGAAAAAGCAGCATCTGCTAAACAGGAAAAGCAGGAAAAAGCTGAGGAAAAAGCCAAGGCCAGCGCTGAAGAGAAAAAAGTCGCTGAAGAAAAAGCCGCTGCTAAAGAGGAAGAAAGCAAAAAAGCCAAAACTGAAGAACCCAAAGCATCAGAAGAAGCTGCCAAATCTGATGAAAAGGATGAATCAGATACCAAAGACATCAAGCTGGAAGGCAAATCAACTGAAAACGAAGGCCTTAAAGTTGTCCGCAAAATTAATCTGGATGAATTAAACCAGAAAACACGTCCCAAAAAGAAATCCAAAAAGGAAAAACACCTGGAAAAAGAAATTCAGGAAGAAGAAAACAAGGTAACACAAAAGCTCCGGAAGAAGGAAAAAGAACAGGAAAAAGCTGAGGCCAAAAAAGAAGAAGAAAAAAAGAAAGAAACACCAAAGGCAGCTCCCAAAAAAGAAGAAAAACCTGCTCCGGAAAAGCCTGAAAAGAAAGCGGAAGAAAAACCTGAAGAACCAAAAGAAAAAGAAAGCGTACGGGATTATCACGGACGCAAAGAAGACTTCATGAAGACTGAAGTCAGAAAACTCGATGGACCAAAAGTAGTTGGTAAAATCAATATCAACGAATACATTGAGAAGGAAAAAGAGCTGGAGAAAAAACGCAAAAAGGACAAAGAAGCAGCCAAGGCAGAGCGCAAAAAACAGGCCGAAAAGAAAAAACGCAAACGTATTAAGAAGGGTAAGGTTTCTGTCAGCGATAGCAATAAGGAACGCAGCAAACGCAAACCAGCAACCAAAAAGAAAAAGAAAACAGCCAAAGCCAAACCGGAAATTACCGATGAAGATGTTCAGAAGCAGATCAAGAACACACTGGCAAGGCTGGAAAACAAAAGACACAAATCCAAAGCATCCAAATACCGGCGCGATAAACGTGACGCTGTTTCCAAAAAAATTGAGGAAGAGCGCCAGAAAGAAGAGGCCGAAAAGAATGTCATTCAGGTGAATGAATTTGCCTCTGTCAATGAACTTGCCTCAATGATGGATCTCCCGGTTACAGACCTCATCGCAACATGCATGAACATTGGCCTGAATGTATCAATCAATCAGCGGCTGGATGCAGAAACCATGACCCTGGTAGCTGATGAATTCGGCTATGAAATAGAATTTGTGAGTGCCGATGATTTTGAAGAATCCGAAAAGATTGAAGACAAACCGGAGGACCTCAAACCTCGCGCTCCAATTGTTACTGTCATGGGTCATGTTGACCATGGAAAAACGAAACTGCTTGATTACATTCGCCATGCCAATGTTGTGGCTGGTGAAGCAGGTGGTATTACCCAGCACGTAGGTGCCTATTCTGTGGAGCTTGACAACGGAAAAATGATTACATTCCTGGATACTCCGGGTCACGAAGCTTTTACTGCCATGAGGGCACGTGGTGCTCAGGTTACCGACCTTGCCATCATCGTGATTGCTGCTGATGATGATGTGATGCCCCAGACCATTGAGGCCATCAATCACGCATCTGCTGCAGGCGTACCCATCATTTTCGCCATCAACAAAGTGGACAAATCAACAGCGGATCCCGAAAAAATCAAGGAAAAACTTGCCAACATGAATTATCTGGTTGAAGACTGGGGCGGAAAATATCAGTCCCAGGATATCTCGGCCAAAGAGGGAATGTACGTTGACGATTTGCTTGAAAAAGTTCTGCTCGAAGCTGAAATGCTCGACCTAAAAGCCAATCCCGACAGAATGGCTGAAGGTACTGTTATTGAATCCACACTGGATAAAGGTCGTGGATATGTTACTACTGTACTAATCCAGAGAGGAAGCCTTAATCACGGCGATGTTATCCTTGCAGGCCAATACTACGGACGTGTAAAAGCCATGTTCAACGAACGGCAAAAGAAAATTGATGAGACAGGCCCGGCAACACCGGCTGTCGTGCTCGGCTTAAATGGCGCTGCTCAGGCAGGTGACAAATTTAAGGTGATGGAAAATGAAAGCGAAGCCAAAAATATTGCCCAGAAACGCCAGCAACTTGCCAGAGAACAATCATTACGAACGCAAAAACACATTACCCTGGATGAAATAGGCCGCCGACTTGCACTTGGCAGCTTCCAGGAAGTTAATGTTGTTATCAAAGGTGATGTGGATGGGTCAATCGAAGCACTGGCAGACTCACTTATCAAATTGTCAACTGAAGAGCTACAGGTAAATGTCATTCATAAAGCGGTAGGACAAATTACCGAAACCGATGTTATGCTGGCTTCAGCTTCGAACGCAGTAATTATTGGTTTCCAGGTAAGACCTTCTGTCAATGCAAGAAAGCTCGCAGAAAAAGAAGAAATCGAGATACGTCTGTATTCCATCATCTATGATGCAATCAATGATATGAAAGCTGCAATGGAAGGCATGCTTTCACCGGAAATTAAAGAAAAAATCAATGGCTCTGCTGAAGTAAAAGACGTATTCAAAATCACCAAAGTCGGTCAGGTAGCCGGTTGTAAAGTAGTAGACGGCAAAATTTACCGCAACAGCAGAACCCGGGTTATCCGTGACGGGATCGTGGTTTATACCGGTGAACTCGGCTCACTTAAACGATTCAAAGACGATGTCAAGGAAGTGGCCTCAGGTTATGAATGTGGCCTGAATATCAAAAACTACAACGACGTGAAACCAGGAGATGTCATCGAGTCCTTTGATGAAGTTGAAGTGAAGAAAAAACTTAAATAACACTCGGTATGAAAAAATACCAATGGATTATCATCATTGCTGCCGGCCTGATCATGGCTGGCAGCTTTTTTCTTATCAGAAACAAATTGAACGATGTTGCACCCGTCTCAACTGCGACAGACAAAAACGCTGAGAAAGAAATACCTGAACCACAAACCAAATACGGCATTCCTGTGGATTCTTTCAGAATTGTTTTTGATACCATAAAAACGGGCAACACTTTGTCCGATCTGCTCATCCCCTACAAAGTGAGTCCGGTGCTCATTGACCAAATCGGTAAAATGTCCTGCGATACATTTCGTATTGACAAAATCCGTACAGGCAGGCCCTACGCTCTGTTTTGCCGTGGAGACAGCCTGACCGGACTACAGGCGGACTACATGGTATATGAAAACAATGGCATTGACTATACCGTCTACGATTTTACAGACACACTGATGGTCACGCAGGGGAAAAAACCTGTGGAACATGTTGAAAACACAGCCTGTGGAACGATTGAAAGTTCCCTGTGGATGGCACTGAAAAATCAGGGTAGCGATCCCCTGCTTGCTCTTGAGATGTCAGAAATTTACAGCTGGACGATTGATTTTTTCGGCATAAAAAAGGGTGATAAATTCAAAATAATTTATGATGTTGTCACTGTTGAAGACAAACCCCTATATATTGACGGCATTAAAGCCGGTTACATGCAACATATGGGTGAAGATTTCTGGGCAATACCTTTTGAACGTGAGGGCAAAACAGATTTCTACGACCTGCAGGGAGCAAGCCTGAGAAAAACTTTTTTGAAAGCACCCCTGAAATTTAACCGCATCAGTTCCCGTTTCACAAACAGCCGTATGCATCCGGTATTAAAATACCGCAGGCCTCATCGCGCCGTTGACTACTCTGCTCCTACCGGTACACCAATCAGAACAATCGGAGATGGTGTCATTACCCTTAGAAAATACGGTTCCGGTGCAGGCAATTACATCAAAGTAAAACATAACTCCGTTTATACCAGCGTCTACATGCACATGTCCCGATATGGTAAATTCAATGTGGGCGACAGAGTAAAACAGGGAGATATCATCGGCTATGTTGGCAGTACAGGACTGTCAACAGGACCTCATCTGCATTTTGAGATCCATGAAAATGGCAGTCAAATCAATCCGCTCACACTGGAGTCACCACCGGCAGACCCGGTTCCCGACAGCCTCATGAAGGACTTTAATCAAATCAGCAAAGACTGGCAAAAGAAATTGCATGCCATTCCATGTCCCGGTGAGAATGAATAAGCTCATGCTTTCCCGATTGGGTTCTTGTAAGCAAGATATTTTTCCCTCTTTTTTGATCTGATTTTCAATTGCCTTCTTGATTTTTTTGATAACTTGTGGCACAATAATTGTTCCTAAGACAAAAAAAATCAAATACAATGAAACAGGCATTGATTGTACTGACACTTATTACTACAATATCTTTCTGCACCCACAATTCCTTTTCTCAGACAAAGGAAGAACTTGAGGCCATGCAGCAGGATTTTGAGGATTTCAAAAATCAGGAACGTGACAACTTCAGAAAATTTGTAGAGGAGCGGGATAAAGATTTTGCAGCCTATCTGAAAGAAGAAATAAAAAATATTGAGCTGATGAAAGGCCGCAAGCAAATCCGTGTTCCCGGTCCCGAAAAAATACCACGGTTTACACCGGAAAAACAATCGGTAAAAGAAGTTCTTATCCCGGAAATGCAATTCAGGGAATACACCCAACCCGGAGTTTCACCCGGTCAAACTGTAGCCCAAAAACCGGAAAACACCAGACCCGAAATCAGATTACCCGAAATCACTGAAATCAAACCGGAAGCAAGACTCAAAACAGCAGAATTTGATTTCTATGGCACAAAGCAGCGCTTTCATTACGACCCGGAAATGCATCAAAACCCAGGCAGCACCAATAAGCCTGAGATGATTTCAGCATATTTTGAAACCCTCAGTAAAACCGGTTACTACCCATTGCTGGAGTCTTTGGTTGAAACCCATGACAAATACAATCTCAATGACTGGGCATACATGAAACTCTGTGAGAAGCTGGCGTCTGTCATTGCTGTAACGGAGCGGGAAAAAACTCTTCTCCAGTGGTTTTTGCTGATAAAATCGGGATACAAAGCAAAAATTGCTTATCATGATGATATTATTGGCCTGATGATTCCCAGTAAACAAAAAATATTCGAACTCCCCTATTATTCATTCAATGGGGACGATTATTATATTACCAACCCGGAGCTAAGGTCAGTAAAAACCTATACTGCCGATTATCCCGGAGCAGATGACATATTCGACCTGACAATGTATCAGCCTCCTACCCTGCCTCTGGATATCAAAACAAGCAATATTGATAACAACCGGAAAAAAATCAAGATCGCATACAACAACAATCTTAGGGAGCTTTATGATGATTTTCCCCAGTCAGAAATAAAACTGTTTTTCAATTCCGGCCTGTCTCCCCTCACCCGTGAATCCCTTATCGACCACTTTGAGCCCCTGCTAAAAAACAAAACTGACAGAGCAAGGGCAGGCATCCTGCTGGATTTTGTACAGCAGAACTTTGATTACCAAACGGACCAGGAACAATTCGGTTACGAAAAGTTTTTCTTTGCTGACGAGGTATTCATGTATCCCTATGCTGACTGTGAAGACAGGTCTGTTTTATTTGCATGGCTCATCAGAGAATTTACCTCACTGGATATTATTGGCCTTGACTATCCCGGGCACATCTCCACAGCAGTAGCATTTGATAGCAATACAAAAGGACATCATTTTGAGCATAAAGGAAAAACCTGGACAATCTGCGATCCATCATATATTGGAGCACCTGTGGGTGCCTGTATGCCACAGTATGAAAACAGCAAGTTCACCATCATTGATATGGCCCGTGATGAGAATCAGCCACAAATCATTGAAAACATATGGGCACGAATATACAGCAACGGCGGATTCAGAAACAGCATCAGCCAGGGTTCCGCCACAGATGCTGCCGGGAACATTTATTTCTGCGGATCATTTAACAATACCCTGAATCTGGATCAGCAAAAACTCAGCGCAAACAACAAACGGGCAGGTTTTGTGGCGTCTTTCACCCCGGAGGGTCAGCTTATCAATGGCATCAGCATTGACAAATCAGAAATTGTCAGCCCGGAAAGCATCATTGTTCATGATAATAAAGTCTTCGTGGGTGGCAAAACCCTGGACGGCGATAAGGAGAATCTATTTGCTGCAGGGTATAATCTGCAATTGGAGGCAGACTGGTTTAAAACGGTTTCTACAGGAGAAAGCCGGGCTATCAACTGGCAACTCGATGCCGGTGGCAAAGAACTATACAGCGGTAAAATCAATCCGGCAGAAATACAGGAAAAACAATCACTACAAATCAAACCTGATGGCAGCCTGAAATTAATGGCTTTGAGCAAAAGCCCTGTTTATCTTGAAAGTAAAACGCACAAACACATGACCCCCTATGAAATGGCCAAATTGTGGAAAAACAGTAGCGATGCGTACAAAAAGCAGGCATATCACAAATCCGTCACCGGAATCATGGCATTTCTAAACAGCTTACACAGCATTGGCAGAGATATTAAAGGCAAGGAAATCATCGCAAGCCTGAATGCCTTCAATCCTGATTTCTCCACCAAACATGCCGGGCTAAACAGTAATCTGAAAAAAATTGATAACATCGAATACCGTGATGACATCATGACAATTCACCTCCATGATAAAGGTAGTATTGCACTGGGACCAATCATCATTTCCCATGGCAGCAATATTAAAATACAGCATTATTACAGTGGAAATGTCAGGCTGGAATTCCTGAACGGGGGCGCCTACAAATCATTATTCCGAACTCACCCCTTATACAGCTTGAAGATATTCAGGAGCAACGGAGACATGCTGTTAGATTATAACAGCAAACACGACAAAGCTTTATTGTCAACAGGCAACGACATTTTACACTGACAGGGAAAACAGAAGTGAAACATTTTTTTGATGAGAAATAGAATAATTTTACTTTTACAACAAAATAAACCATGCCTATGAAAACTATTACCAAGCTCATATTTTTTGCATTAATGGTCGGCTTAGTAAGTTCATGTGCCCATAAACGCCTGGCTAAAAAGGCATCAGAATTTGAAGAAAAAGGCATGTACACTGAGGCGTCTGAACTTTATTATCAATCCGTTTTAAAGAAAAGCACTTTTATAGATGCACGGCTGGGACTAAAACGCACAGGCCAGCGGGTAGTTGACAGTAAATTCAGTGAATTCACAAAAGCATACGACCAGGGCAACAATAAACAAGCTGTTTATTATTACCTGGAAGCCCGCGATTATGAGAAAAAACTAAACTCAGTGGGCATAGAACTTACGGTGCCTCCCTATTATGAGGAATATTATAATGAGGTGAAAGGCACATATCTTGAGGATAAATATTTCGACGGCGAAAAATTTCTCAACAATGATGAGTTTGGAAAAGCAGAAGAGGTATTCCGGGAAATTTGTGAAATTGACAAAAATTACAAAGATGCCACAGAAAAACTAAAGGTTGCCATATACGAACCAAAATACCGCAATGGCATGAAAAACCTGGGAAAAGGCAAATACCGCAGTGCCTACTATCTTTTTGACGATGTTTTGAAAAATTACGGTGATTATAAAGATGCATCAGATCTTAAAGCCGAAGCCCTGGACAAAGCCACCATCAGAATAGGTGTGGATGATTTCAAAAACAGCACAAAGAATCAGAAGATTGATGAGCAGTTAAAAAGCCAGATTATCCAGGCACTCAATCAATCTGACAATCCATTTATCAAAGTTGTTCAGTACGAAACAAAAAGCAGTCGCAGCAGATCAGTGAGAGACTCAAAGAATAAAAACATACAGCCCGATGCCATCCTGACCGGACATGTTTTATCGTACAACTATGACATGGGTCGTTTGAAAAAAGAAACAAAACCCGGCTACCTGAAAGTTGTAACAAGCTACAAAGATGATGAGGGAAACACAAAAACCAGAACCCGCTATGAAAAAGTAAGTTATGAAGAATACAGTATGAGCCGTGGTGTAAGCATAGATTTCAATTTTCAGTTGGTGGATACCAAAAACAATGAAATCATTATCACCAGAAACATCAATCAGACACAGAAAGACCATTTGCATTATGCTGATTATGATGGTAAGAAAAAGAACCTTGTTCCAGGTTACTGGAAAAACAAGCATTCCAAAAGTGAAGAAGATGTAATTAAAACGGACAGAAATTCACTACGCAACTTACACAGACTTCTTTCTGCCCGCAAAAAAATCAAAACATATGAAACTCTGACGAACGAGCTGATGGAGGTGATTACCAACAAAGCGGCAACAGCCGTTAACGATTACAACCCTGAATGATGAGAAGAATTTTTACATATCTGCTTTTATTTACCCTGACAGGTCTGAGCTCCTGTGCGATTTTCAGGAATGGTTCAAAAAGCTCAGAATCCAAGCCCTCCTGGGCACTTCAAAGGCCCCAAACCGACGTGTATTATGTTGGCATAGGCTCCGCAAATAAATCTGGATTGTCACCCAACGCCTATCAGCAAAATGCAAAAAACGCTGCTCTGAACGATTTGTCCAGTGAAATCTCCGTCAATATATCATCCAGTTCTGTAATATCAACACTGGAAACCGATTACAACCTAAGCGAAAACTACCAGCGAACCATCAAGGCCTCCAGTGATAAGAATCTTGAAGGATATGAAACCGTTGATACCTGGGAAGGAGATGAATACTACTGGGTTTATATCCGGCTCTCCAAAATGGACTATCAGCAGCAAGTGGCTGAAAAGAAACTGGCTGCCATAAACAAAGCCAAAGATAAATACCTTCAGGCAAGGGACATCAGAACAGAAAACCAGATTTATGAAGCCATCCACATGTACATTGATGCATTTTCAGACATATCTGAGTACCTTGCCGAAAGCACCAGTACAAAAATTGACGGGAAGCCGGTAGATTTGGGCACTGCCATCTACCGGGATTTGGTGAATACATTAAACGAGATTACCATCAGTACACCCGTGAATCCAATTTCAGTAACCAGCGGGAAATCAATCAATCCGGACTTGCTGACCATGCATGTGAGTAACAAGGAAGGAAACGCTCTGCCCAACCTGCCATTTAAGCTCAACTTTACCGGCTCCGGCCTGATTGACAACAGGCTGACAAGCAACCGCGACGGCGAGCTGCAACCGGCATTGAACAGAATTTATTCCAACAATCAGCGGGAAAAACTCTCTGTGGAGTTAGATATGCTAAGCATTTCACGACTTACCAGAGATATATTTATCCGTACTTTGGTTAAAAAAATCCCTCCCCCGGGCTATACTTTAGACATCCGGATTAAGTCCCCGCTGATATATGTTGAAAGCCGGGAAAACAGCCTGGGCAGGCAAAGTGAAAGCAAGGTGCTGTATAATGCCATCTTGCAGGCTATGGCCGAAAACAACATGCGAATCAGTGATTCTCAGGCAGATGCAGATTTTATTATCAGGGTGGAAAGTAACACAGAAAGGGCCACAACCAATTCCTATCAAAAAACTGCCATACTCCATTATACCCTCACTGTTCTCGATAAGGATAAGCGAATGATGTACCGCAAAAATGAAAACAGAATCAAAGGGTATGGAAACACAAATACCGAAGCCTGTGACGAAGCATATCAGGAAGGAGCCAATGTCATTTTACGGAAAAATTTTCAGGATATCAAAAGATCAGTTTTCTCACCATAAAAACAATGCAATATGTCAGTTCTTGTAAGTTTCGCAATGTTCCCTACCGACAAAGGCAGCAGTGTAAGTCCTTATGTTAGCCGTATTCTTGAAATGCTAAAAAACAGTGAAATAAATTATAAACTTAGTGCCATGGGCACCATTTTCGAAACGGAAACCATGCCGGAAGCACTTCAGGTACTTGACAAAGCCTATGCCACGCTTTCCGGGGATTGTGAGCGTGTATATTCTGTGGTTAATTTTGATATACAGACCAATAAACCCATTGGCAGATTAAAAACAAAAATCGAGTCCGTTGAAAACAAAATCGGACCGGTGAATCAGTAAGTTTCTGAACCAAATGTCCCGGTAAAATCCGGAACCCCTCATTTTTTGCAAGTTATCAACAAATTATTTGTTAATAAGGTTTGCTGATATCAATTTTTCATAGTATTTTTGCAATCCGTTTGGTCGACGTGTCCTTATAATTAATTGATTTTAAACGAAAAAGGAAAAATTGTGGATACATTAAGTTACAAAACAAAATCGGCAAATAAAGAAACCGTCCGGAAAGATTGGTTTATTGTTGATGCTACCGATGAGGTGCTGGGCCGTCTGGCCTCCAGAGTTGCCGTGGTTCTCAGAGGCAAACACAAGCCGGATTTCACACCCCATGTGGATTGTGGAGACAATGTAATTATTATTAATGCAGAGAAAGTTAAACTTTCCGGCAAAAAAATGACTGACAAAACCTATGTTCGTCACACAGGTTATCCCGGTGGTCAGCGTGTTACCAACCCTGAAGAAATCCTGAGGAAACAACCTCACAGATTGGTTGAAAACGCAGTACGTGGAATGTTACCACACAACCGCCTGGGAAGAAAAATTTTCAAAAACATGCATGTGTATGTAGGTCCTGAACATGATCAAAAAGCTCAGAAACCACAAAAACTTGATTTAAACAGCATTAAATAAAGTATATGGATATAATTAACACAATCGGACGCAGAAAATCCTCTGTTGCAAGAATTTACATGAGCAGCGGTAAAGGTAACATCACAATCAACAAACGTGATCTGGAAAATTATTTCCCGCTCAAACAGCATCAGGATATGGCTCTTAAGCCGTTTGAACTCACTGAAACAACAGGCAGCTTTGATCTTAAAATCACTGTCCACGGCGGTGGACTTGCAGGTCAGGCCGATGCCATCAGACTGGCCATTGCCCGTGCTCTGGTAAAAGTGGATCCTGAACATCATGCCAAACTCAAGCCTGATAGCATGCTCACACGTGATCCCCGTGCTGTAGAACGTAAAAAACCGGGACAGAAAAAAGCCCGTAAAAAATATCAGTTTAGTAAACGTTAAAAGTTTAGCTGCTTAAACAATGTATTTTGTTTAGTATCTAAACTGACAGGACTCTCAACCTCAGACTACCTGTCGGTTGTAGTAATAAAAGAATGTAAACAAAAATTTAAAACATGCCAAGAACAAATTTCGAAGAATTACTGGAAGCAGGTGTACATTTTGGTCACCTTAAACGCAAATGGAATCCAAACATGGCCCCATATATCTTTATGGAGCGCAACGGAATTCATATCATTGACTTGCACAAAACAGTAGCAAAACTTGATGAAGCTGCCAATGCTCTCAAACAGATCGCAAAATCCGGACGTAAAATCCTGTTTGTAGCAACCAAAAAACAAGCCAAAGACATCGTTTCTGAACACGTCAAATCAGTCAACATGCCCTATATTACAGAACGCTGGGCCGGTGGAACTCTCACAAACTTCCCCACCATCCGTCGTGCTGTGAAAAAAATGGTGTCCATTGACAAAAGCCTTACCGACGGTACTTTCGACCAGCTTTCGAAACGTGAGCGCCTGCAGATTGAACGTCAACGTGCCAAACTCGAAAAAACACTGGGTAGTATTTCAGACCTCAACAGACTTCCGGCTGCAATTTTTGCCGTAGATGTATCCAAAGAATATATTGCTGTTCGGGAAGCCAAAAAACTGAATATACCTATTTTCGGTATTGTTGATACCAACTCTGATCCTGTGCCTGTTGACTTTCCCATTCCCGCCAACGATGATGCATCAAAATCAATTGATCTGGTTATGCGTAAAGTCTGTGAGGCCATTCAGGAAGGTCTGGATGAAAGAAAAGCGGATAAGGAAAAAGCTGCTTCTGAAAAGAAAACAGAACAAACTGAAAAACCGGAAAAAACCAGAACCCGGAAAACATCAGCCAAGGTTGAAAAACCCGAAGAAGCAAAGTCTGAACCCACAAAACCTCAACAGGAAGAGGCCAAAGACGATGCTAAAAGTGAAAAAGAAGAAAAATAATTTTGTCTAATCTATTTTAAATCTCAATAAACAATGGCTAAAATTTCTGCTTCAGACGTTGCCAAATTACGTAAAATTACCGGCGCAGGTATGATGGACTGCAAAAAAGCCCTTACCGAAGCCGAAGGTGATTTTGAAAAAGCAAAAGAAGTTATTCGCGAAAGAGGTCAGGCTATTGCCAACAAACGCTCAGAACGCGAAGCTACAGAAGGTGCTGTGATCGCCAAAACTTCAGACGACGCAAAAACAGGCGTGATTGTATGCCTGAATTGTGAAACTGACTTTGTGGCTAAAAATGAGGACTTTGTGAAATTTGCTCATCAACTCGCTGATCTTGCTCTGGAGAAAAAACCCAAAAACCAGGACGAGCTCAATGAACTAGAACTTGATGGCAAAAAAGTTATTGACCAGGTGAAAAACATGAGTGGTGTAACCGGTGAAAAAGTTGAAATCGGTTATTACGATATACTGGAAGCTCCTTATGTTGCTGCTTATATCCACATGAACAATAAAATTGGTACCATCGTTGCTGCCAACCAAAAAGCTGACCACGAAGTGATTAAAAACGTGGCCATGCAGGTAGCTGCAATGAATCCAATTGCTGTGGACAAAGACCGTGTTTCGCAGGAAATTATTGAAAAAGAAAAAGAAATCGGACGTCAGCAAGCCCTCAACGAAGGCAAACCTGAAAACATTGTCGACAAAATTGCTATGGGTAAAGTAGGCAAATTCCTCAAGGAAAACACCTTGCTTAATCAGCCCTTCGTCCGTGACAACAAAAAGACAATCACTGAATATCTGAAAGAATACGATAATGGACTCACCATCGAAGAATTCAAACGCTGGTCATTATCATAATTTCACGAATAAGGAATTATCAAAGGGGGCTTTTATCTGGCCCTCTTTTTTTTTATCTTTACATCAAAGTATCTACGATGAAAATTGAGCGTGTTTTATTAAAACTGTCCGGGGAATCCCTGATGGGATCGGAGCAATATGGTATTTCCAGTGAGCGGATCAAACAGTATGTGCAGGATATCGCAGGATTGCAAAAAAAAGGTATTCAAACTGCCATTGTTATCGGTGGTGGCAATATATTTCGTGGCCTGGCCGGAATTGACAGTGGTTTTGACAGGGTCACAGGCGACCAGATGGGAATGCTTGCCACAACAATCAACAGCCTGGCACTCAGGTCTGCTTTGGAAAATGAAAATATCAATGCCAAAGTTTTTACAGCCGTGGAAATGCCTGCCATAGGACCTCGCTTCCACGCTGGAAATGTAATCCGGCACCTTGAAAACAACGGCATTGCCATCCTTGCCGGCGGCACAGGCAATCCCTATTTCAGCACAGACTCCGCATCAGCACTCAGAGCCCTGGAAATTCAGGCAGATGTCTTCCTCAAAGGCACAAGGGTGGATGGCGTATATTCAGATGATCCCGAAAAAAATCCGGAAGCAGTCAAATACGAAGAAATTACCTTTGCCGAAGCATGGCAAAAAAAACTCAGCATTATGGATCTGACCGCTTTCACAATGTGCCAGGAAAACAATTTGCCTGTCATTGTGTTTGATATGAATGAAAAGGGACGTCTGATTGATATTATTTCTGACCCAAAATTTGGAACTTTAATACACAATTAAGTATTTTTATAGCCTAAAAAAAACAAACGATATGGACGAAGAAGCTCAATTAACCCTGGAAACTGCCAAAGAAGGCATGGAAGATGCAGTTAAGCATCTTGAAAACGAATACTCACACCTGCGTGCAGGCAAAGCCGATATTAGAATACTGGACGGCATTAAAGTTGATTATTACGGCACCTTAACACCACTGGATCAGGCATCAAATCTAAGTACTCCGGATGCCAAAACAATTATGATTCAACCATGGGACAAAAGCATGATCCCGTTGATTGAAAAAGCAATTATGGCAGCAAATATCGGCTTAAATCCTGCCAATAACGGTGAGGTAATCAGAATAAACATTCCACCGCTTACGGAAGAAACCCGCAGAGACCTTGTCAAAAAAGTGAAAATGCTGGGTGAAAATGCTAAAATCAGCATCAGAAACCGTCGCAGGGAAGCAAACGACGAACTAAAAAACCTTGAAAAACAAGGATTGTCAGAAGACAACAGAAAAGATTATGAACAAAAGGTGCAAAAACTGCATGATGACTTCATCAGCAAAACTGAAGACCTGATGAGCACAAAAGAAAAAGAAATCATGACAATCTGATTCCCTTATAAAATCACACCTGAAGCCTCCTGCACGATGTATGGAGGCTTTTTTGTTCTCAAAACTGAAGCAGATAAGAACATCTCACATTATCCACCAGGCTAACCAGCGGTAACTTTGCCAACTACTATGCTGTTTCAAACATACGCACCGGGAAAAAGTACACAGCATTTTATCAAAGGAAGCCAAAGGAAAAAAAGCAGCAACAAGGTTTAAAAGCGGTAATATATTCCTGTACCAACACTAAATCCGTGAAAGCGGCTTCTAAGTTCCAGATCGCGCTTAAACAAAGTAGTCACATCATATACATAAGCGGGCTCAATGTAAAAACTCAGATGATCACCCAGCTTGTATATTACATCAGCACTCAACTCCCAGCGCACGCCGGGTCGCCTGAAATAGGACTTGTCAACAGACCTCAACTGATTATCCGAATTCAGCACAAGATCAGCATTTACGCCGGTCAGATAATTCAGTAAAGGACCGGTTTTTACATTGGTAGCAAAACGCTTACCCTCAAAATGGAGGCCGGCCAGTACAGGCAACTCAATAAAGGTATAGGAGTTGTGGTATTTATGGGTGGTTTTTTGAAATACCGTATCACTTTGATAAGGCCATATAACACGTCCTTCAATATTATCCTCTACCAGAGCGATTTCCTGATTGTGCTCAAATATATTGTTCACGCTGGAAAAATATAAACCGCTCTGCATCATGAAATTCTTGCGCACTATATTAAATCTGATGCCAAAACGATAGGAAAAATCACTCACATTTTTATTCTGCTTGTAGGTTTCTTTAATTTCATCATTCAGAAAAACAAAATCCTGTTTAAGAATAAGAGCTCCTGCATAATACCCTTGTTCCACAAAATTAAAATCATCAACAATGGGATCACCCATGTGGTCTATGGCGATTGTATCGCCCCTTCTTGCAGGATTTCCAAATTCAGCAGTGTGAACAGTAAGATTGAACGGAAGATAATAGCTTAAACCGGCAGGCATATGTTTAACAGAATACTTATTTGCTGGCTTTTCTGTACTTCCTTTTCTGTTGTCCGGAAATTCTTCCCTTGTTTTCCTGTCATTCTTGTTTTCTTTTTCTGAAGAGTCAGAGATCAGGGCATTCCTTCCCGGAGATTTTGATTTACCTTCCATGGTTTTCTTATTCTCCACAATCTCATCTGAACGCAGGGCCATGAAGTCGGCTGTTTCAGCATCACTGCTTATGCCGGCAGCGTCCTGTACAGGTGCTTCTTCCATGCTCTCCAAATCAATCAGGGCTTCGGGATATCCTGACAAATCCACCGGTGAAGTAGCCGGATCTGACAAACTGAGGCCCACAATAGCCGCACCGCCTCCGATAAGTGCTACGCCGGCATAATAGATATTAAACTGCAAGGGATTAAAGCGCAAAAACTGATACCAGAATATTTTACTGGAAATTTTTGTCCACAGGCCGGCAGAGGGCTGTATGCTGGCATTTCCCAGTTGTGATTGAGTCAGGTGTTCAACACTGATATTATCCAGGGATTCCTGCATACCTGTCCACCCGGATTTCGGCGGTGTGGCAGTATGCCCTTCAAGTCCGTTCCTGAAAAAATCTTCAATATGTTTATGCTTCCCTGCCATATGTTTTATCAGCGATTTCTTTCATTGCTGTCAGTCTTCTTTTTAAAATATTTCTTGCCCGCGAGTACTGCGACTTTGATGTTCCGATTTGTATTCCGAGCATATCAGCTATCTCTTTATGTTTAAAACCTTCGATGGCGTACAGGTTAAAGACCATCCTGAACCCGTCAGGCAAATCGTTAATTACATCTATCAGCTCTTGCCTGCTAAAGTCCTCTTCAGAAAAATCAAAATTTTTCATTCTGATTTCCTGCACATCATCAAAATTGTCAAACTGCTGCTTCTTATGTTTCCTGATATAGCCAATAGCAGCATTAATTAATATCCTTTTCATCCAGCCTTCAAAAGAACCACTGCCCTGATACTGATCAATACTTTTAAAAATATTGATAAATGCCTCCTGCAACATATCTTCGGCTTCAGATGCATCTGCGGCGTACCTCAACGCCATGGCATACAGCACAGGTGCGTACATGTCATACAAAGCCTTTTGCGACTTTCTCTGCATTTTTTTGCAGCCTTCAATTATTTTTTCAAGACTTTGCATTCAGGCATCTGTGATTAAGAGATAATATCTTCCTAATTGGTTGCATGATTGAACAAAAGAACGAAATTTCTATGGATTGTACGAATCGTTTATTAAATTTGATACAAACAATTTGTCTGTTATGGATATATTTGAATGGGCTGAATTGGAAATGCAGGTACTGGAATGCACCAAATGTTCATTGTCTGAGAGTCGTCAAAATGCTGTATTTGGACAGGGTTCAACGAATGCCGGAATTTTTATTATCGGTGAAGGACCAGGAGCTGAAGAGGACAAGCAAGGTCTGCCTTTTGTCGGGCGCTCCGGTCAGCTACTTGATAAGATTCTTTCTGCCTGCAACTTTACACGGGAAAAGCATGTTTTTATTGGCAATATTGTAAAATGCCGTCCTCCCGAAAACAGGAATCCTGAACCCGGTGAAATGAACACCTGCCTTCCCTGGCTGTATCAGCAAATTGAAATGATTGATCCACCCATACTGGTTCTGCTTGGCAGCACAGCCCTGAAAGGAATGATAGATTCTAATGGAAAAATCTCAGAACTAAGAGGCAACTGGCTGGAATGGAATAATCGCCATGTGATGCCAACCTATCATCCTGCTGCCCTTTTGCACAATCCCACTTTAAAAAAAGAAGTCTGGGAAGATTTTAAAAAAGTTTTTTATAAATATCGTGAGTTGATAGATGCAAGCCACAGCTCACCAAGCATTCCTCTTACCTGATTCTTAGCTACTTATTGCTCCTTGTCTCCCACTGCACTTAGTAAAGATGAGATCATGTTTTTTCCTTATCTTTGAAACATAAATGTCCGGCTTGCGCGGCAAGCTGCTACAGTGTAAATTTTTGGCTTAAAATATGCAGGGTAAAGTCAATATGAGTGACAACCCATAATAATAAAAGAATTACGATGCGGATTGGATTTGATGCAAAAAGAGCATTTTATAATAAAAGCGGGCTTGGAAATTACAGCAGAGACACCATACTATCCCTGCAGCACTACTATCCCGGCAATGAGTATTATCTATATACTCCGCGAAAAAAGAATCCCATAGATTTTCTGCCCGAAGACAAGGGGAACATACACCTTGTCAAGCCAGGCTCCATGAACAGGTTATACCAGGCCTACTGGCGAAGCATCAGCCTGGGCAATAAAATCAACAAACACAAGATTGATATATACCATGGTCTGAGCAACGAGCTGCCTGCAGATATCATCCATTCCAATGCCCGTAGCGTAGTGAGTATTCATGATCTTATTTTCATGCGCTACCCTGAGCTTTACAAATCTGTTGACAGGGAAATTTATCAGCAAAAATTTTTTGAAGCCAGTCTGGCTGCCGATAAAATCATTGCCATGTCCGAACAAACCAAAGAAGACATTATTTCATTTTTCCATACAAGGGAAGAAAATATTGAAGTGATTTATCAGGGTTGCAACCCGATATTTTATGAACAGGTAAGCGAGGAAAAAAAACAGGCCATTTGCGATAAATATGGAATTCCCCGTAATTTTATCTTTTCGGTAGGCACTCTGGAAAAACGCAAAAATGCTTTACAAATACTGGAAGGCATAAAAATGGAGAAAATTGACTTCCCACTTGTATTTGTTGGTAAATCCACTGCTTATATCAGGGAGCTACAACATTTTCTAAAACAGGAAAAGATGGAAAATCAGGTTCATTTTTTGCATGATGTTCCCAATAGTGACTTGCCGGCCCTTTACCAGGCATCCAGCCTGTTTGTTTATCCCTCAATATTTGAAGGCTTTGGCATTCCCATTCTTGAGGCTCTGAATTCCGGAACACCTGTAATAACAAACAAATTCGGCTGTTTCATGGAAGCAGGTGGTGATGCTGCCATGTATGTCAACCCAAACCATCCTGAAGAAATCGGAGAAGGAATCAGAAAAATTCTGAATGACAAGGAAACAGCCCTGAAAATGGTAGAAGCAGGCAAAGAACATGCAGCGCGCTTCAGGCAGGATAAAATTTCAGAAAAACTAATGAATTTATACAAATCATTGTTGTAAGACTTATGAAAGAAGACATCAACAAATGCCTTGAGGCCCTTCATCAGGGAGGCATAATAATCTATCCTACCGACACGGTTTGGGGACTGGGCTGCGATGCCACAAACCCAGATGCTGTGGAAAAGATTTACAAAATAAAACAAAGAGATAAGTCCAAATCCATGCTGATTCTTCTGGAGAATATCAATCAGGTATTCTCTTATGTGGAAAAACCACCTGAGGTAGCACTGGATATGATAGAACTAAGCACGGAGCCACTTACTGTGGTGTTTGAGAAAGCCAAAAACCTGCCCCTGAACCTGATCGCCAGTGACGGAAGCATCGCAATCAGAGTGAGTAAGAATAAATTCACCAGTGAACTTATACGTCGTTTCAAAAAACCTGTCGTATCTACTTCCGCAAACTTTTCAGGCCAGGACACACCGCTAAGTTTCAAAGAGATAGACGATGATCTTATCGGGATGGCTGATTATGTTGTCAGGTTCGGACAAAAAGAAACAAGGCGCAAAAAGGCTTCATCCATTATCCGCATCAGCAATCAGGGTGAAATTGACATCATCAGGAAATAATCGCAAACCATCTGTGATTTAATCTTTTATTTGTATTTTTAAGCTATGAATATCCATTTTCTCCGATCGGTAACACCCAGATGGGTAATCTTTTCAATAGACTTGTTGATATGTCTGTTCTCAATCATCTTTGCTTATTATTTACGATTCAATTTCGACGTACCGGAATCAAACATTGATGCCCTTACCATCATTGTACCCCTGGTTTTATTCATCCGGGCAGTCAGTTTTGCCATCTCAAAAACTTACATTGGCCTGGTAAGATACACCAGCACAAAAGATGTACAGCGGATTTTCATCGTACTTGCTTCGGGCAGCGCACTGCTGATATTGATAAATCTTGTTGCATTCCAGTTTCTGGATAATTACATTATTCCCACCTCTGTGGTTATCATCGACTTTGTTTTAACCACACTCATCATGATATTTTTCAGACTGATTATCAAAACAATCTTTTTGGAACTCAGCTATCCCCGCAAAGAAAGAAATAATGTAGTTATTTTAGGAACAGATGAATTGAGCCTGATTACCAAGCGTACCATTGACCGTGATATGGGGTCAAAAAACAATGTTATTGGTTTCATTGATCATAATGATGAGGTAATCGGCAACAAAATCGAAGGCATTATGGTGTACGGCATTAAAGACTTACCGGCGCTTATTGACAGGCAACAGGTGGAAACGCTGATTATCACCAGTAAAGAATTACCACTGGAACACAAGCAGGAGGTAGTGGATATCTGTCTTGACAAAAATGTCAAAACACTCACCATACCGGATGTCAAACACTGGATAAACGGAGAACTGACATTCAGACAGATAAAGCAGATAAAAATCAATGATTTGCTTGAGCGCCCGCCCATTGAACTGGACACCAAGCGGATCAAATCCCAGTTAATCAACAAAACCATCCTGGTCACTGGTGCTGCCGGCAGCATAGGAAGTGAAATTGTCAGGCAGGTAACACGCTATAAACCCAGGCTGATACTATTGTTTGATCAGGCTGAAAGCCCCCTGTACGATCTGGAACTGGAGCTGTGTGAGCAGTTACACTGGAATCAGTACAAAACCATCATTGGTGATGTGACCAATAAAAAGCAAATTGAAGAAGTTTTTCAGGATTTTCATCCGGATTTTGTGTATCATGCCGCAGCATACAAGCATGTTCCCATGATGGAACACAATCCCAGTGAAGCTGTACGCACAAATGTGTTAGGAAGCATGCTCGTAGCAGATACTGCTGTAGAATACAAGGTAAAGCGCTTTGTGATGATATCTACAGACAAGGCAGTAAATCCAACCAATGTGATGGGAGCCAGCAAGCGAATTGCTGAGATATACACACAGGCCCTGAACCGGACACAATCAGACACATTATTTATCACAACCCGGTTTGGCAATGTGCTGGGCAGCAATGGTTCTGTGATACCCAGATTTCAGAAGCAGATTGAAAACGGAGGCCCTGTTACCATTACGCATCCGGATGTTACACGGTATTTCATGACCATTCCTGAAGCCTGTCAGCTGGTTTTGGAAGCAGGCTCCATGGGTGAAGGAGGTGAAATATTCATTTTCGATATGGGTAAAAGTGTAAAAATCATCAATCTGGCAAAGCGGATGATCAAATTATCAGGATTGAAGCTTGGCACAGATATACAAATCTCTTTTACAGGCTTGCGACCCGGTGAAAAACTTTATGAAGAGCTGCTGGCTACCAGGGAGAATACCAAACCCACCTATCACAAACAAATCATGATCGCAAAGGTGAGAAAATATGAATTTGACTATATCCGTAAAAAAATTGAAAAGCTGATAAGCATGCCTTTTACAACTTCAGACATGGATATTGTCAGGGAAATGAAATCCATCCTCCCTGAATTCATCAGCCAGAATTCAATCTATGAGGCCATAGACACAACAAAGGAAACAAATGATGATGCTATCTAGACTCTGAAATCAGGCCTTCGGGGTATTCTGCATAAATAATTTTTTCTTCAGAATCAAAATCTGTAATCATATCGGGATGTGCAGGCAGACTGACAATCATTCCGTCAAAATCCACTTCGAATAAGGGGTTGTTATTTTGTTCACTGTAATCAAGAATGATGCCTGTCATTCCGGAGGTTTTATCAAAAAGTGTAAATCCTTCCAGCGTATCGGGATCACTGACACCCTGGTTTTGCTCAAAATATTCACCGGGCATAAAACACGGCACACCAATGAAGCGGGATGCTGTTTCTTTGTTGTGGATATTGTCAAAATGAATCACAGGATTAATTTCATTCCCTTTGATATCATCTATAAAAAAAGGAACCAGGCTACCCTCCAATTGGAGAAATACTGCTTCCTTTTTGTTTAAAAAGTGGTATGCCACTTTTTTTTCAAGACTCAACATCATTGCTCCATTGTAGCCAAAAGCTTTCTTCACTGAACCTATCCGCACAAAATCGGCTGCAATGAGCATTGATGTCAATCTTATTTGTCTTCTTTTTTCTCTTCACCGGCAGCTTTTTCTTCTGCTTTAGGTTCCTCTTTTGCAGGTTCCTCGGCTTCAGCTTTGGGTTCTTCAGTCGCTTCTTCGGCTTCGGCTTTTTCAGCTTCAGCTTCGGCTTTCGCTTCTTCCGCTGCTTTTCTCTTAGCTTCCAGTTCTTTTTCAAGTTGCTCTTTGATGGCAGCTTCTTTGGTTTCCCTGACTTTCTTCTCAGCTTCGAGACGCTCATTTACAGCAGCATCTTTGGCTTCAAGAAGTTTGTCAACTTCAGCTTTTTTCCTCAGTTGTTTGTCTTTCATCCAGGCTTCAAAGCGACGTTCAGCCTCAGCTTCATCAAAAGCACCTTTTCTGACACCGTCGAGCAGGTGTTTTTTCATCATAACGCCTTTTTCAGATAAAATGGAGCGACAAGTATCAGATGGCTGTGCGCCCTTCTGTACCCAGGAAAGGGCTTTGTCGAAATCCAGTTCAACTGTAGCAGGTTGGCTTGAGGGATTGAATGTTCCAATTCTCTCAATGTTTTTACCATCTCGTGGCGTCCTGCTATCTGCAACTACGATATGATAGAAAGGAATTCTCTTTCTACCATGCCTTGATAATCTTATCTTTACCGGCATAAATTCTTTTTAATTAAATGAATACTAAATTTTAACAGGGCTGCAAAGATAAGCTTTTGATTGACAAATAAAAAAAAAGATGTAAAATTTTATTCACCTTCCTCCGCACGCATAAAGTCTTCAGCTTTCTCCACCATACTTTTTGAACCCGTGTAAAATGGCACACGCTGGTGAATATCATGCGGCTGAATATCCAGTATGCGATTTCCCATACCGTCTGTTGCCAGGCCGCCTGCCTGTTCTGCAAGGAATGCCATTGGATTACACTCATATAGTAAACGCAATTTTCCGGCAGGTGCTGAAGCTGTTTTCGGGTAAATAAATATTCCTCCTTTCAGCAGATTCCGGTGAAAGTCTGCAACCAAAGAACCTATGTACCGCATGGTATATGGACGACCTGAGGCATCATCTCTTTCCTGGCAGTATTTGATATACTCTTTTGTGCCCTGTGGAAACTTCACAAAATTCCCCTGGTTTACAGAATAAATTTTGCCCTGTTTGGGTGTAACCAGGTAGGGATGGGAGAGACAAAACTCGCCGATGCTGTTATCCAGCGTAAAACCTGTTGTTCCCAGGCCTGTGGTGTATACCAGCATGGTAGAAGACCCGTAGAGTATATATCCTGCAGCCACCTGCTTATTTCCTGCTTGAAGGAAATCCTCTATGGTAGCTTTTTCCCCTCTTTTGCTCACCCTCCGGTATATTGAGAAAATCGTGCCAATTGAAACATTCACATCTATGTTGGAGGATCCGTCAAGCGGGTCCATACAAACAACATATTTTCCATCCAGTGACAGATCATCATCAAAAATCACCATTTCATCATTTTCTTCAGAAGCAATGCCACAACAAATGCCACTGGCACGCATTGTACTGATAAAGGCATCATTAGCAAACACATCCAGCTTTTTCTGTTGCTCTCCCTGCACATTTACATTGGAATTCTCTCCAAGAATATTAACCAGGCCTGCCTTATTCACCTTTTTATTGACAATTTTGGCAGCAAGACCTATGTGACTTAACAACCTGCTGAGCTCACCCTTGGCATAAGGAAAAGCTGATTGTTTTTGAATGATTACTTCATTTAATGTTTGTATTCTTGATGGCATACCGAATCGGGTTTTGTTATTTCGGGATAAAGTTAATGGTTTTTGATTACTTCTGAAAGATAGTTTTTTGCTTTTTTTCTGTACAATTATTCTGAAAAAAGCGTACTTTGCATAAAATGTAAGTTTGTTATGACATTGAAAGACGGTTTTTTTCACAATAAAGCCAGACCATATATCATTGCAGGCCCGTGCAGCGCAGAAAGTGAAAAGCAAATGCTGGACACAGCCAAAGCACTTGCAAAAGGGGGAAACACGGATGTTTTCAGAGCCGGTGTGTGGAAACCACGCACCAGGCCCGGCGAATTTGAAGGATACGGAGACCATGCCCTGGAATGGCTCAAACATGTAAAACAAGAAACCGGCTTGCTTACAGCTGCAGAAGTAGCCACTCCCGGGCATGCAGAAAAGGCACTGAAAGCTGATGTTGATGTATTGTGGATTGGCGCCCGCACCACAGGCAATCCATTATATGTTCAGGCACTGTCTGATATTTTGAGAGGTGTGGATGTGAAATTGCTTGTCAAAAACCCCCTGCATCCAGACATTGACTTATGGTGTGGTGCCATACAGCGATTCCGGGAAGCGGGTATAAAAGACATTGCGGCTGTTCACCGTGGGTTTTATCCATTTGAAAAAACAGCTTATCGCAACCTTCCACTCTGGGAGATACCCATTGAACTGCAGAGGCGACATGAGAATCTGCCTGTATTTTGCGATCCCAGTCACATTGCCGGGAAGACCAGCCATGTGGCTGCCATTGCCCAACAAGCAATGAATATCAACATGCAGGGTTTGATGATTGAAGTTCATCATGATCCGGCCTGTGCACTGACAGATAAGCATCAGCAGATTACTCCTTCAGCCCTGGAATCAATGCTTGCCAGGCTGGAAATAAGAAAAGGAAGTTTCCGCGATACAGCTTACCGTAAAAGAATTGATAAATACCGTGATGAAATTGACCAACTGGACTTTCAATTGCTGGACCTCCTCTCCCAGCGTCAGGATCTCGTGAAAAACATCGCTAGCTGCAAACAGGAAATGAACGTAAGTATTCTGCAGATACAGAGATGGAATAGCATATTAAAAACCCGTCTTCACTACGCGGAGCAAAACGGGCTTTCCAAATCTTTTATTCTCAAACTGCTTCAGTGGATTCATAAAGAAGCCATCAGAATACAGACAGAGCTTATGCATTCTTCCGGTTCTCAAGATAATGAAGGACAGAACGCATAATCAGCAATCCGTCGGAATTGCCAAGCTCCTGGTCAGCTGCTCTTTCCGGGTGAGGCATCATACCAAAAACATTTCGTTCTTTATTGCATACCCCTGCAATGTTCATTACCGAGCCATTGGGATTGCTTTCTTCGGTTAGTTGTCCCGCAGAATTACAGTATCGCCAAATGATTTGTTTGTTTTGAACCATATCTGACAAAACTTCATCAGATGCATAATACCGTCCTTCACCATGAGCGATTGGAATCTGTAACACCTTACTCTCGGGAACAAACTCGGTAAGAGGGGTATGTGGATGTTCAGCACGCAGATACTGGTTTTTGCAGACAAATTTCTGATTGCTGTTGTGTAGCAGCGCACCAGGTAGCAGACCTGCCTCACAAAGGACCTGGAATCCGTTGCACACGCCAAAAACAAAACCACCGTTTTTGGCAAATTCAATCACAGATTCCATCAGGGGTGAGTATCTTGCAATGGCACCGGAGCGGAGATAATCTCCATAGGAAAATCCTCCCGGGAGCATAATCGCATCCACATTTTGTAAATCATTGTCTTTGTGCCAAAGCTCCACCACGTCCTGGTCAAGCTTGTCCCGTAGCACATACATCATATCGTGGTCACAATTGGAACCCGGAAAAATTAACACACCAAATTTCATAACTACTCTCTGTTTTGTTCAGGACAAAGTTAAAAACTTACTTAATTTTTGATGCTTTTTTCTTCCATTTCCTTGAGCTTTTTTTCTTCATCCTCCAGCAATTCCTGTTGTTTTTCCATTTCTTTTTCAACATCTTTTATGTCAGCCTCATGGTCCTCGATTTTATCCTGATATTTTTCAATCTTTTTCTCATAATGCTCTTTATCATTAGCCAGGCTTTTAATTTCCTTATTAAGATCCTTCAGAATACCCTTTTGATCATCCAGCATTTCCTGATATGCTTCCAAAGCAATCCCCGATGCAAAATTCTCAATAAATCTTTTCATTGCAGTCTGTTCGGAGTCATGTTCCGAATCCATATAAGCACCACCCAGGTCTACTGCCACATAAAATTCCACATATTCATTATTTTCCTCAGCTCTGGCATAGATATCTATGGTATTATCAGTTACCGACTCAATCAAAACATTGTCTGCAAACATTTCTTTTTTGCTTTTAAAGCTTTCTGCATCATGATCTTTCATCCGTTTTTTCCAGGCCTTTTCAACTGTTTTTTGATCTGTTTGTGGAATTTCTACCAGCAAGACATCTCGCTTGCTACCGTTAATTTTTTTCTCATCTTCCTCAACCTTAATTTTTTGCGCTGATGCACTTCCAATCAGGAAAACCAACATCAGCAGAATAAGCATAATACGTTTCATGGTTGTATCTTTTTAATTAATTTTCAATTCGTTATATCTTATAAACAATCAAATACCAAAGGTGTTCTATTTTTTTCTTTGGGTAAAAAATTTCAGCAATTCTGACATTGCCGTATTTGCTTCGTTTTGTGGAAATTGTTTCAGTATTTCATGGGCACGATCCACATAGGCCTGCATTTTTTCCCTGGCATATCCAAAGCCCTGGTAGGTTTCAATAAATCTTATGATTTCCCTGACTTCCTTTTTATTCACTCCTTTGTTGATCATTTCCATCACCTTTTTTTTCTCATTTTCCGGTGCTTTGTCAAGGGCGTGAATAAGTGGCAAAGTATATTTTTTCTCCTCAATATCTTTTCCCCTGGTTTTACCAAAGCTGCCATTGGCGGTAAAATCCAGTATATCATCCTGTATCTGAAAAGCCATCCCTGCAGCTTTTCCCAGCTCTTTCATGGCCATTTGTTCAGATTTTCCTGCACCGCTACTCAGTGCGCCAGCCTGTGCCGAAGCACTAATCAATACAGCAGTTTTTCTGTAAATGATATCGTAATATACAGATTCGGAAAACTTGTTGTTCCCGATTTCCTGCATTTGGATAATTTCACCAATACTCATTTCTGAAATCGTGGGAGTAAGAATTTCTAAAAGATCATAGGCCTTTCTCTCTGTTGCAATACTCAGGGCCCTGGCAAACATGTAATCACCGGTAAGTATGGCCATTTTATTTTTCCAGATAGCATTAACAGTTGATCTTCCTCTGCGCAACTCAGCCTCATCAACAACATCATCATGAATCAGGGTAGAGGTATGTAACAACTGTACAAGAATGGCTGCAAGCTGCGTTTTGGAAGTTGCTTTTCCGAAAATTCCTGCTGAAAGATAAACCATATGGGCTCTCACCTGCTTGCCCTTTGCATTAAAAACAAAATCCAGTATCTCATTAAGCTGCTCATCATCAGACTTAACAAGTCTTAACAATTCTTTATTCAAGGATTTTACATCACCCCCGTTTATTCTGGTAATTTCTTCAATTTTCTTCATATCAGGAAAACTCTGATAAAAATAATATTTCCTGTGCTAAAATAAAAGCTTTACTTTACATTATTGTCTTAAACAAACAAAGTTTATCATTTGTTACGTGAAAAAAACAAAAGATGGCAAGAATCAGGCTTACAAAACAGTTCAAATGGGAAATGTCACATGCACTGCATCATTACAACGGTTTGTGCAGAAATATGCATGGCCACTCCTATATTATGTATGCCACGGTGATAGGCACACCCAGGCAAGATAAAAATGATCCCAAATACGGTATGGTACTGGATTTTGGCGATTTTAAGAAAATTGTTAATAAAGAAATTGTGGATGTTTTTGATCATTCCGTTGCCCTGAGTGACGCGGAAGATTACGAATCCCTGAAAAAAATCCGTGGTTTATTTGAGCGGGTTCATATTCTCCCATACCAGCCAACTTGCGAAAATATGGTTGAAGATTTTGCCGGGCGGATAAGTAAAAAGTTGCCCGATGGTGTAGAATTATTCAGTCTCAGGTTGTATGAAACTGCCACATCATTTGCGGAATGGTTTGCTGATGACCAAAAATGATAGTAATTTTATGGCAAAAGCGTAGATTATGCTATCACAATTCAAATCAAAACCAACCCGTCTGGGGTTTGGCGAAGGTATGGCAGCAGCAGGTGAATCCAATCATCAGCTGATAGCTTTGGGGGCAGACATTACAGGCTCTGTCTCCATGAACCTGTTTGCCGAAAAATTCCCCGAAAGATTCTTTTCTTTCGGAATTGCCGAACAAAACATTGCGGGTGTAGCTGCCGGATTTGCTCTCTCCGGCAAGATTCCGGTATTTTCCACTTACGGAGTTTTTTCGGCCATGCGGGATCTGGACCAGATTCGTATTTCCATCTGCTACAACAATCTTCATGTCATCATCGGTGGTGCTCATGCCGGAATATCTGTCGGGCCGGATGGTGCTACCCACCAGGCACTGGAAGATATTGCCGTGATGCGTGTTCTGCCAAACATGACGGTTTTATCACCATGTGATGCCACACAGACACACCTGGCATGCGTGGCAGCTGTGAATCAAATTCCCGGCCCTGTTTATATCCGGTTTGGCAGAGAAGCTGTACCGGACTTTACCAGCAAAAGCCAGGAATTCATTCCCGGAAAAGCACAAACTCTCCGGGAAGGAAATGACATTGCCCTGTTTGCCACAGGACATATGGTTTGGCAAGCATTAAAAGCTCAGGAAATGCTCAGGGATAACCACAATATCAATGCAGCAGTTGTCAATTTTCATACAATTAAACCTTTGGATAAGCAGGCAATAATTCAATGGGCAAAGCGCTGTGGAAAAATACTGACTGCAGAAGAGCATCAGGTTGCCGGCGGATTTGGAAGCGCAGTTGCCGAAACTGTAAGTCAAAACTATCCTGTACCAATGCATATCCTTGGGGTAAATGATAGATTCGGAGAATCGGGACAACCCGCCGACCTGATGAAAAAATACGGCCTCACAGCCATTGACATTGTCACACATACATTAAAAATGCTTGCCAATGATTAAGCTGTTGCTAATCCTGATTGCACTTTTATTTCCTCATATCCAGGCAGAGGAAAAGTATTCTGAAGAGGATTTCCCTTCAAAGGACGAACTACTGGGGAAAATCAATCCGGAAAACCATCCGGATTTCGTGCAGGTTGACCCTTCCATTTCTTACTTTCCTGAAGTTTACCTCAGAAAAAACACATACAAGGCTTTTCTAGACATGCGGGAAGCTGCACTTCGCCAGGACATTAATCTGACCGTAAAATCAGGTACCAGAACGTTTTATATTCAGCGCTATCTCTGGAACCGCAAATTCACAGGTCAACGCCCCACAGGAAACGAAAGGATTGATCAGAACCTGTCGGACAGTGCCAAAACAGCCATTGTATTGAAATATTCGGCCATGCCGGGCACTTCCAGACATCACTGGGGTACAGAAATAGACATCAACAGCACATCCCATGCATATTTTCAAAATGGTGAAGGAAAAAAGGTGTATGACTGGTTAAAAAACAATGCTGCCGACTATGGATTTTATCAGGTCTATATTCCTTTCGGCGAAAAACGAAGCACAGGTTTTCAGGCTGAAGAATGGCACTGGACATACAAGCCGGAGTCTGATGTTTTTACTTATGCTTTTAAAAAACTAATTTCCGTGGAAGATATCCACGGATTTCATGGTGACGAATTTGTGGATGACTTCAATGTTATAGAGCATTATGTGTATGGCATCAATCCGGAATTATTGGAATAGGGTTTGTGTTAACGAATCAAACAAACATAAAAGCATGAGAGCAATTGTTTTTTCTTTATCCGCCCTGCTGTTTTTTGCAATAACATCCTGCAACACAACCTCTGTAATGGTTGATGTTCTGGAGCCTGCAGCCATAAACGTACCCCAGGAATATCAAAATGTTGTTATAGCAAATCGAAGCTTACCGGCCAAAGGGGAAAAAGGCAAAAATTTTGTTGAGGGATTGTTTTCCGGTGAAGGTGTTTTTAACGACCGGCGGGGATCCGAGCAAGCCATCCAGGGCATCAACAACAAACTCAATGAAAATGAACGCTTTGAAAGCCGCATTTGTGAATCCTGTGATTTTCGAGGGACAGGAACTGCGGAATGGCCGACACCCCTCAACTGGGACAGTATCAGCCAGGTATGTGAACAATATGGTGCTGATGCATTAATAAGTCTGGAAGTGTTTGATTCTGATAAACATGAAGATATGCGTGTAAGCAGACGGAAACGCACCGTGGATGGAGAAACCCAATATTACAACAGATACGAAGCCCATATGGAAATTCGTGTTACCAGTGGATACCGCATTTATGATCCGTTTGAGGAAAAAATTATAGATGAAAATGAATTTGTTGATCACAAGGCATGGGACAGAAGCGGAGACAGCAAAAGGGAAGCTATAGGCCGCCTCCCCTCCCACCGGGATGCGGTTGTACAGGCAGGGTATTATGCAGGAGAGCAATATGCAGCCCGCATTTCACCAACCTGGCGCACAACAAGGCGAACTATTTACATTGGTGGTAATGATGAGATGAAATCAACCAAAAGCCACGTGAAAAATGATGACTGGAAAAAAGCAGCTTCGGTATGGAAAAAATATGTGGATTCCGATGACAGCAAGCTGGCCGCAAGGGCTTGCTTCAATATGGCTGTAGCAGCAGAAATCCGTGGTGATCTTGATTTGGCTCTTGAATGGGCCAATAAATCCTGGGACTTGAAAAAAGAAAGCCGAACCAGAGCCTACATCAATTTATTACACAAGCGTAAGCAGGATGCAGAAAAACTTGATGAACAGCTCCAATAAACTGCTTTCAAAAACCGGCATTTCTTACCTTTGTGAATAATGCCGGAAATCAACCGATGTATCGTATAGCTGTAGGTTTTGTACTTTACTCTTTTTTATGTGGTTTCTGGATCAGAGCTATTTGATTTTTTGAATCCATTTTTACTGTAAGCGATTTATCAATCCTGATGTGAGAAAAATATTTATGCCGCCTTGCTTTGCCCAAGGCGCGAATTTTATCCCAGTAAATTTTATGGCCTTCCTTTCCTGTCTGAACAGAAAAATAGCCTACATTCATTGATGTAACATTATGAAAGAAATGTGAACCGCTGCTTGGATCCAGAGGGAAACCCTTAAAACTGTATTCCACAATAACTTTGGCATTTGAAATCTGAGGCCACCTCACAGGAATACCGATATATTTGTCCCTGCTGCCCCATCGGCCAGGGCCCAGAAGAATGTATTTACGATCCTGTTCATGGAACTCTTTGTTGATTTTTTCAATTTCCATCGCCATCTCTTCTGTTTTGGTTTTGTCAAAAGAATCAGGATCAACAAAAACAATATCGCTGATATCCGTAATTTTTCCATTACCCATGGCTTTTGTTGTTTGCAAAATAATGCACTCCTGATCAATCTTGTCCATATCAATTTCGTAATCATACGAACTTCCTATCAGGGGTTTTATCTGGAGAATATAAAACGAAGCTTTGTTATCTTTATCTTTATTGAGATCAACAGCAAATTCGATTTCCACAGTTGTCCCCAGTGCCTCTTTTACAATTGCCACCACTTTTTCAATGGTTTTTGGCAAGGGTATATACTTATGTTTTAGAATATTGGCAAAATCCAGCACCCGGGGTCCATAATCTGTCAGACCTGGTGAGAGGGAATTGTTATCAGGATTATATACAGAAGCCAGATGCCTGAGTGATCCCTGCATTTCAGCATCATCAATATCCAGCCGTTGCAAACCGGCCTCCTCACCTTCCAGCAGATCTATGTTTTCTTTGTTCATGTTAACAGCAAAGAATTCTGTCTGGGATTCATTTACAATATCTTTTAAACTCAGGACATCCAGCTTCGGATACCTTGGACAAAAACGGTAGGCCTTTTCTCCCTCAACCACATATTTACCAAGGCCGAGAGCAAGCACAGCAAAGCCGTCCTCCGGCTTCATGTATGAAACCGGGTAATAATTAAAACTCTGAGCAACACCAGATATGTGCGGGTAATAATAAGAATCAAACTGATTACCGACAACTTCCTGTATGACCACAGCCATTTTTTCTTCCTCCAGTTTATAATTGATAGCCCTTATATAATCCTTGGAAGTAGGGGAAAACAAAGAAGCATACACCATTTTTATGGCATCGGTAAACTGCTCAAGTCTGATGTTATCATCTGTATGATTGTTGGGAATCAGATACGTTTCAAAAATGCCGGAAAATGGCTGATATAATGAATCTTCCAGCAAAGAAGACGACCTGATGGCCAATGGTCGTTTAAATTCCTTCATAACAGCTTTGAGTTGCCGCATCATAGATTTTGAAAATCGCGCATTTTTAAAAGCCATTTTGATGACATCATAATCTTCATCAACTGTCTGAAAGTGATTCAGATCATTTTCATTGATAAAATCAGTAAACTCGTCAATTCCAATGATCACGGTTCTGGGAGCCCGGATGTTAATGTCAGAAATCATGCTGCTAAAATCAAAGTTATATATCAGGGTATTGGTAAAAGCCACCCCCCTGCCTTTCCCTCCCAGTGCTCCTGTACCGATTTCCACAACATTGCGTTCATCTTTGAGGGCTTCTTCTGTGAAGGGTACAATTTTTCCCTTGATTTTTTCATTTCTGAATTCATGAATCCGGCGGAGCAAAAATTCCCGCATATCATTAACATCGTCAAAATCGTCCAGCTTATAGGGGTTCAGGATTTTAGCCAGTTGGATTTCACCACGGGCCATCAGCCACAAACTAAAATGATTTCTCCTGGCGTGATATTTTAATGACTCATTGGATATACTGTTAATATAGCGTTCAAATTCTTTAAGGTTTTTTGCTACGGCGATTTGGCGCCCTGTATTGTCTCTGAAGACAAAATTCCCGAAACCGACAAAATGATCAATAAAAACCCTGATGTCATTGGCAAGATTTTCTGAGTTTTTGTTAATAAAGCAGGTATTCTTCTTGTACACATTGCCTGTTTCGCTGGATTGAATACAGATGGGAAGCTCCCCAATGTTATCATGCACGTAATCGACAAGATCAAATCCGGCTTTGTCATCAATTTCACCGTCTTTGGGATAGCGGACATCTGTGATCAAACACTGTAAATATTCCTGGTACCTGTGAATAAGTTTTATCGCTTCATTGTAGGATTCTGCCAGCAAAATTTTAGGTCTGGCTCTCAGGCGCAGCAGGCGGTATAGTTCATCACATTCCACATCATCAATGATACGGCGGGTTTGCTCCAAAACCACACGATACAACAGTGGGAGAATTCTTGAATAATACTTGGCAGAATCTTCAACAAGCAAAATCACACGTACCATACCGATCTGTGTATCATTATTGGCATTGATTTTATCCTCAACCAGCTTGATCATTGCAAAAAAGATACTGGAATCCCCGTTCCAGGAAAAAAGTCTGTCAGCATATTTGGGTGTGTTTTTTTGATAATAAGCCAGATCGCTGTTGTTATTCACCAGGAAAAAAATCGGGATATACGGATAATCTGTTTTTATTTTCTGACTCAGGTTCTGGGGATTCTTTTTATCTATTCCAATCACAAAAATCACCAGATCGTAATGCTTATCTTCCAGTTGCTGAATCACCTCATCTTCGGTAGATACACCGGTAATTCTGGGTGTATAGGTAAGATTCAGCTGCCGGTATTCGCCCAGAACCTGCTCAGCAAACCGCCCCTCGCTTTCAAGGGAATAGGCATCATACAAAGTACCCACCAGCAAAATCTCCTTTACTTTAAACTGCATCAGGTCATGATAAATATCCCTGGCATAATTGTTTTCATTCAGAAATTTATGCAATAATTTTCTGGTTGCCTTTTTTTCCTGTGCTTCAGGTTTTCCAATTTGATGCGATTTTCGTTTTCTGCTTCGCAAATTCTCGTTGGCCAGAACAGAATTCAGATAGCCCTGAATCAAAGAACCAATATTGGTAAGCAATTCGCGCTCTTCCTTTAAAAAAGGGCCTTCATCTTGCCTTGTGAATTTTTTTGTGTAATATATTTCTACACTGCCCTGCTTATCATTGATGGTAGTAAACTCATACTTCTGCTGCCATTCTGTTTCTTTAAAATTATAGGAAACAAATTCTTTATCATCAAAGCGAATCCGGGCGACCGTATACTCCGGGTATTGCCAGCCATCAGGCAGAATATCAACTATTTGCTGAAATACTTCATTAACGGGCTTACCCGACATGATTAATGCACTGGTTTGATTGATACAGGCAAGCTCTTTTAAACGCTCCTTATTTTGATACGCAAGTTCATCAAGATGCAGCTTACCGGATTGTCCGGATTGTTTTTCAGATTCTGAATTCATTATGGAAAGTTTTTCTCAAAATACTAAAAATAATGGGTCCAGAAAAATTAAAATTGATGAAAAATCAGGAAAATGTCCGGTTCCGATGCTGGTTAATAAATTGTTGACAAAGTTTTTGCCCATGGAACCACTGATCAAATAAGGCATACAAACCGATCCTGATATCAGCAATCTCATTGCATTTTGCTATATTAGTATCTATTTGTTTATTTGCAATTTACACGGGAGAGAAATTGATATATGAGCATCGAAATAAATGATAAAATAAAGCATCAGGCTTATCTCAGGTTTTTGAGAATATTGTTGTTGTTAAGCTTTCTGAGCAATATAACAGTTATTTCAGCATTTGCCGGCGGTAGTTCAGCAACCTGGGCTGTGAGTGATTCTGATTCCATTACTGCATCCTCAAGAGATATATTTTTCTTTGTTCAGGATTCACCAGCCTTCCCCGGAGGAGATGAGGAACTAAAAAAATTCTTCCTGGAAAAACTGACTTATCCGGAAGGGGCACAAAATAAGAAGCTTGAAGGACAGGTATATGTGCGTTTTGAAGTAAAAAAGGACGGCACGATTGGAGAAGTGGTTGTTGCAAAATCAATTCATCCGATTCTGGATTCCGAAGCTGTAAGGGTAGTGAAAGAAATGCCACCATGGATACCCGGAAGATATGACGGAAAACCTGTTAATTCATGGTACACCTTGCCTGTCTCTTTTCACCTGGGGGAAGAAAAATAATCGCTAAGCTAATCTCTTTCACTATTTTTTAAAAATCTTTAAATTCATTTTTTTATTTATGAATATTTTGCTTATCTTTGCACTCACATTGCGGGGTGGAGCAGTTGGTAGCTCGTTGGGCTCATAACCCAAAGGTCGTAGGTTCAAGTCCTACCCCCGCTACTACAAAGAAAAGGAGCTGTCTGATAAAGGCAGCTCTT